>NZ_JBIWFT010000031.1:0-118114 GCF_044763205.1 Kitasatospora sp. NPDC096204 | reverse complement strand
GAGCTGCAGTTACTCCTCGCCACCTGGGCCGGCGCCTGCCCCACCTGCCACCGCGACATCCCCACACCCATACGGACCTGACCAAGCCCTACTAGAATATAAAGGGCAATCCACTCACTTCAAACGCCCTCTGACAGCCACCGGGCCCGCGCCCGAACTCTCGACAACGGTTCGGTGGTGGCGGCCGGGACCCGGAGAGCGCGGCGGCACTCGGCCACCGGCTACGGGGTGGGTCGCGCTCGTCGCCTCAGTAGGACCTCGTCGGGTGAAGTTCCACCCTTCGACCCTGACCTCACTGAGCCACGACCTGGTGGGAGACCTGCGCTGCCGTCTCGTCGGGCGAGAAGAGCCGGGGGAACACCAGCGTGGCCTCCTGGAAGCCGTCAGGCTCAAGGAGCACTTCGAGAAGTACCCGTTGGTGGACTGAATGTGCGGGCCCTGGTCAGGGGCCGGCGATGATCCACGTCACGAACACGGATGACTGGCCTCGTGGTACCGGTACACGACGCTGATCCGGTCGCCAGTGCCGGCGGCCGGATCACTGAAGTCGACTGGCAAGGGGTGGAACGACACGATGGAGGCCGCCCGCGAGCACGCCGGGGCGCTCAAGCTCCGGCGTGCTCGCGGGCAAGCGGATTCTGCCGGTCGACGAGGTCTTCACCACCGGCCCCCGGTTTCACACGGTCGGCAAGTTCCTGATCGAGACAGGTGAGGCGAAGGAAGTTCGCGGCCTCGTACTGGCCTGTATCGGCGACCAGATCCTCGTTGGCTTCGAGCCATCCGGCGATGAGCCAGCCGAAGACGACGCCCCAGCCCTGCGAACTGCGGTCGTTGCCGTACGGGGGTAGTTGACCTATAGACTCTGGCGATGACCCTTCGTACGGTTCGCTTGCCCGCCACAGTATCAGTGGAAAATGTCCAGATTCGCGGCACAGAAGGCTCAATCTCCGTCGCGGCGGACGGATCGATCACCGCGGAACTCGGCCCCTCCGGAGTTCTAGTGGTTGCCGGGCAGCCGATTCCTTCACCTGGTCAGCTTGTAGAGCTCTGGACCAATGCAGGAAAGATCGAGTTCTCCCTCCTGGATGCGGAACTCGGGCCAAATGATCAGCCTCCCGCAATGACGATGGCGCGCCTAAGTGCCTACACAGTCGGGCTCGAAAAGGTAGATGAGTGTCGCAAGAAGGGCCTAAATGATGCTCAAATTGCAGAGGTCCTGAAGGGCATCCGCGAGCTAACCGCGAGTCAGACTCGGGACCTGAATTCCGAGCAGAAGGCCAGCTTCAATGAACTCGACCGGCTCTTGAGGGAAATGATCGAGGACTGGGAGCGAACCCTTCCATATAGGTGGAGTGAGCACTGCACGCAGTAGTCCTACACAGCTCGAGCTGGGCATCAATAGCAGATATTACCTACTAAAACCCGAGCGGGTGTCTCTCCATCCTTTCTGATCTACACGATCAGCGATTGCCTAGGCCGCCGAGCCAATCCAAGGGATTCAACTGAAATCGCGATCTGACTGTCCAGCGCTCCGATCGTGCTCACGTGGGGCAGTCTGAACATGCACGTAGTCACAGTACCGCGGGAGTCGAGACCAGCACGTCGTGGTTCACTGTGTTCAGTTGCCGCACTACGCCCCTCGACCTCACCCCAGGTGGGCATGTGATCCCTGGTCGAGCGTGCCATCGACCAAGAAGCCGAAGAGGCGAGCCCATACAGAACCCACCACGTGTTCGGCAGATCGACCACGACTGGACCTCCTCGCAATGGGATCGGACCAAGACGAACTGGTCGGGCGCACTGGCCGCACCAGCACGCCCGACCACCACAGATACACCTTCAGGTAGTCCAGCCATCGGCCAACCGAGAGTCAAATACCTCACTCACTCGGTCAGCCTTCCTCTGTTCACGTGAGGCAGGCAATAGCCGAGGCCCCGATCAGCACCCCAAAGCGCGCCGGATGCCAATTTCAGAAAACTCCCTAGCTAGCTAGCGGGCGATATTCTCAATCTTCCCACTTCCCAACCTGCGTTACGTTACCATTGAACACCCCACCTGAAATGATATTATTCATCTCCCGAATGTTATCAAATCCGGATGGCATCACCCTACGCCCATTCTTATATATTCGCCCAATCTGGACAACTGACCCATTGAAGGTTGCGCTTCCGCCAGGGAAGGTGATGGAGTTGGAGCCTGCTAGCCTCTTGCCGCCAATAGTATTGGTGTGCCCAACCTGCAACACGCTCCTAAATGAATCCCCGACGACTGCGCCGCCATCTGTCATTACTAGAGTTCCATGTACATTTCCATGGAGCACCCCACCGCGAACGATTACGTCGCCGTGCACGTCGCCAACCCTGACCTCGCCAGGGCCGATTACTTCGAATCCGCTAGGCGTAGACCCCGAAGACAATTCGTCCATGATGTCAAAAAGCGATGAATCGTTCGTCGACGCCTTAGGCGCCTTTCCTTCAGTCCCCGCGGCGTCCGCCGTTAGTCCTTTTTCGGCTTTTTCTTCCGCTGCCTTGGCTGCAGCCTTTTCAGCTGCTCTGGCTTCCGCCGCGGCTGTCCTGGCGCCGACGTACGCGGCTTCGGCTTCCTGGGCCGCGCGTTCGCCGGAGCGGATGGCGGTGTAGACCTTCTCGATCTCCCGGTAGATCTTGAGGGCCTGGAGTCCGGCCTTGATGACCTTGGCGACCTTGCCCCAGGGCACCACGTTGAGCGCGGTGTTGATGCAGCCCATCACGTCGCCCTTGGTGAAGCAGTCACGGGCGTCGTTGAAGCCGATCAGGTCGCCGACGATGTCGACCACCTTGTGCACGAGCTCGTCGCGCTTGCGCTTGCTCTCGTTGAGGTTCTTGTGCGCGGTATCGAGTGCCTGGCCCGCGGTCCACTCTCCCCGCGTGGGCGCCGGTGGCGGGGGCACCGTGGGCGGCGACCAACTCGCGGGGGTGATCCAGGTGTAGCCGTGACCATTGTCCATTGCGGCTGTGATGCCGTCACACTCTGCCTGAGTGTCGCACGTGGGCTTCAGACCGTTGGCGTCCGACTTGTTGATCGGGCTGTTGTTGGCGTACGCGTACGCGTTCCACTGCTGGGGATCACCGGCGTCCACGATCGGGTCGGGGCTGATGAAGCGCCCCGTCCCGGGGTCGTACTCACGGGCGCCGAGAAGGGTGAAGCCGGTCGACTTCTCCATGGTGCCGCCGACGAAGCCCTTGTCCCCGGCCCAGACGCCCGCTGCGGGCTGGGTGCCGCGCTCGTTGCCGAACGGGTCGGTGGGACGGCGGACGTGGGCGAGGGTTGCCGAGTCGAACTGGACACCGTTGGTGCCGTGCGGGTCCGCGCCCTGGTACGCCAGCGTCGACGTCCCGTTGGTCGTGGTGCGCGTGATGGAAAGGCCGTTGGGCGCCCCGTAGCTCCGGACGTTGCTGACGACCTTGGTGGCGGTGTCCAGGGTGATCTGGTCCGCGCCCAGGTTGAGCGTGGTCTTGCCGGCCTCGCGACGGATCAGCTGGTTGCCCGACACGTCGTACAGGTAGCTGGTCGCACCGCTCTGGCCGGTGCCGGTGATCTGGTCGAGCTTGCCCTGGGCGTTCCAGGTCAGCGTCCTGGTGCCCGGAGTGTCGGTGATCGAGGTGGTGTTACCCGCCGCGTCGTAGGTGTACGAGGTCACCGCCGTACCGGCCGGGCCGGTCCGGGTGGACTTCATCAGCGCGTGCGGACCGCCCGTTCCGCCGCCCGTCTTCGGGTCGGTGGACGGGGCGTTGGGGCCGGTACCGAAGGTCTGGGTGGTGGTGACGTCCTTGGTGGCGTCGCCGGTGACGTCCTTCTGGACCAGCTTCGTCCGGTTGCCGATGAGGTCGTACTCGTACTGCTGCCAGTACGGGGCGGGCCCGCCGATGCTTGGCTTGCCGGCGGTGACGGCCGGGCCGTCGGTGTTGGTGCAGGCGCCGACGCCGGGAACGCTCGGCTGCGGCTTGGTGGTCTGGGTCCCTGCGTCGGTCCAGGCCTGGGTGAGCCTCCCGAGGTAGTCGTGGGTGAAGCACTGCAGGTCGGCGACCTGGCCGTCCTGCGCGTTGCGGGCCGAGGTGACCTGGCCCATCGGGTTGTAGGTGTAGTCGACCGAGTCCACGTGCGCGGTCTCGGCGGTCTGCTTGTCCACGATCGAGCGCGTCACCCGGCCGGTGGCGTTGTCGATCACCATGGTGGCGACCATCTGCGCGCCCGCGCCACCCACTGTCGTGCGGTACGGCCGGCCGTAGGGGTCGTAGCGGACGTCGGCCACGAGGGTCGACTTCGCGGCGCCGAAGCTGCTGGTGAGTCCGCCGAACTGCCCGACGGTGTCGGTGGCGAAAGTCAGCTTCTCCCTGCCCATGCCGGCCACTGCCGGCATGGTCGTGGTTGTCAGGCGGCCTGCGGCGTTGTAGGTGTTGTCGGTCTGGTAGACCCCCGCGAGTTCCTTCTCCGCCGTCGGGATGGTGACCTTGGCGCCGAGTTCGCGGTATCCGATGTCGTAGCCGGTGATCTCCGACGTGTAGGCGTCGTTGCCCACGTATCGGGTCGAGGAGGTCGGCTTGCCCTTGGCCAGGCTGTCGTAGGTCCAGGTGGCGACCTTCTTGGCCGGGTCGGCCGTCGTGCCCTCGTAGGCTGCGATGTTGCGGCCGAGCAGGTCGGTGACGCTGGTGGCGCTCTTGCCGCGGGAGTCCGTGACCGTGACGAGGTTCTTGCTGTCGTCGTACGCCGTCGTCCCGGTGCCCGAGTCCGGGTCCGTGGACTTCACCAGCCGGCCCAGAAGGTCGTACTCATACGTCCACCGGTTGCCGGCCGCGTCCTTGCGCCAGGCCTCCTTGCCCTCCGGCGTGTAGCCGTAGGTGGTCTCGTCGTACGCGCCGGTCGGGGTGTTGGCCTTGTACTGGCGCAAGGCGACCGTGTTGCCGCGGGCGTCCGACACGGTCGCGGTGGCGTAGCCGCCGGCCGGCGGGGTGGTGCGGACCTCGTCGGCTCCCAGGTAGTCCGCGTGGGTGCGCCACTGCTCGATGCCGTACGACTGGAAGATCGAGTCGACGACCCGGCCGATGCCGTCGTACTTCTTGACGGTCTGGGACGGGATCTTGCTGTCCGGCTGGACCCCGCCGTTGGGCAGGAAGAGCTGACCGCTGGGCGGCGCCTGGTCGTTGTGGTAGGCGGCGCTGGTCTTGACCTGCCAGCCGTGCGAGTCGAACAGCGCGTCGGTGATCATCCGGCCGGTTGCCCCCGAGGGGGTGCTGGCCTGGGTCTGGCGGATTCGGCCGAGGCCGTCGTAGATGGTGAAGCTGGAGGTGTAGGTCTCCTCCGTGCCCTCCATGTTGCCCATCAGGGCCTGGGAGAGTACCTGCGAGGGCGCGTTGGAACCGTTGACCGAGTACGAGAACTTGCGGTTGGGACGGGTGGGATGTGTCGCGCGGTCGTTGCCGGGGCTCCAGCCCGCGACGGCGCGGCCGAGGGAGTCGAACTCCTGCTCGCTGATCCGGCCGTTCTCGTCCTTGATCTTGAGCGCCGAGCTACGGCCGACGTCGAGGGTGCTGACGGTCTGCCAGCCCATCGGGTTGGTGTGGGTCACCTGGGTCGGCAGCTGGCCGGCCGCCGGCGAGTAGGCGGTCTTGGTCTCGGCACCGCCCGGGTGGGTGGCGTCGGTGCGGGTCGGGTCGACGGTGCTGATGACCCGGCCGTAGTCGTCGAAGCTCGCGCGGGCGGTGGCCCGGTAGACCGGCCTGCCCGCCTCGTCGTATCGCTCCAGGACCTCGGACGAGGTCTGCTCGGCCTTGGCGCCGGCCTGGCCGAGCAACATGTTGTCGAAGTAGGACCGGGTGTCGGCGACCGTGTTGTCCTTGGTCGCGGTCTGGCCGCAGGCGCCCTTGAGGACCAGGGTGCGGGAGGCCAGCAGTGTCGGCGCCTCACCGGGGCCGGCGGCGTACTCGAAGGAGGTGCAGAGCAACTGCTCGGGGTGGGCGATGTCCCCGTTGTCGTAGACCGTCAGCGGACGGGCGAGTGGCGTCGAGTCGTACGTGGTGGAGCTCTCACGGGTGCGCCAGTCGCCGTTGGCGAGCTTCTCGCGGTTGGTCGCCTTCAGGGCGTTGACAGCCCGGGCCGTGACCGCGGGCATACCGCCGGACTGGTTGCGGGTGGCCGTGATCGGACCGAGCCAGGGGTCGGTGACCACGGTGGACAGCAACTCGCCGTTGTCACCTGTGTAGTTGGCGGAGTCACGAACGAACCCGGCCAGGACGTTCTCGTCCTTGATGGTGCCACCGTGGGCGTCCTTCACCGACACCTGACGGGTCGTGCCGTTGGCGAGGACGTCGCCGTCCATGCCACGCAGGAAGGTCGTCACCGACTTGGTGCGGGGCGCCTCGACGTCGCTGCCGCTGCCGCTGCGGGTGGTGACCGTCGCGTACCCGCGGAACTGGTCCCAGGTGCGTGCCTTGGGGTCGGCCATCTCGGAGTCGTTGCGGTGCCAGGCCGCGCCGCCGCCGTACTCGTAGTCGGTGACGACCGCGGGCTGGCCGCCGGCGACCGAGTCCTCCTGGGTGACCGACTGCACGATGATCTTGTTGAACCAGTCGTTGACCGGGTCCGGCGCGGTCTGCCCGGGCAGGTACCACTTGACCGGCATGCAGGCCATCGTGTTGCTGTCCTCGGACGCCGGCATCTTCCCGCCGACCTCGCGCGAGCACTCGGCGGGCCGGTACACGACGTTGATCAGGCCGCCGGTCTCGGTGGTGATCTTCTGGATGCGCGGACGCTTGTACGGCTCGATCGAGGCCGAGGTGCCGTCCGGTTGGACGATCCGGCCCGTGACGCGGTTGGCGATCTGCAGCGGCTGGAAGTACACCGCGGGCAGGGTGATCGGCGTGCGGTTGTTGCTGCCGGTGCGCTGGATCGAGTCCAGCCAGAGCGACGGCGAGGTGCCGTCGCCCGGGTCCTGGAAGGACTGGTTGAGGGCGTAGGAGTCGACCGGGCGGTACTTGGCGCCGTCCCAGACCTCGGTGTCGACCTTCGTCAGGCGCTTGGCGGTCCAGAAGGTCGGCGAGTAGACGGTGCAGTCACCGGTGGCGTCGCAGTTCTGGTCGACCGGGGTGTCCGGCCAGCGCTTGGCATTGGCCTTGGTCCGCAGGGACGGGTCGCAGCTGAAGTCCTTGTCCGGCAGGCAGCGTTCGGCGGTGCGGAACCACACCTGGGCGGCCGGGTTGGCCTTGCCCTTGGCCGCGATCTGGTCGGGCAGGCGCTGGCCGTAGCCGACCCAGGTCGGGTAGCTCGCCCGCTGGTACTGCGTCCGGGTGCCGTTGCCGTTGTTCTGGCCGCCGCCCCGGGCGTAGTAGTTCTGCTCCTGGTCGTACCGGTAGGTGATCAGGTTCTGGTGCGGGTCGACGACGTAGTCCAGCGACCACTGCCAGCCCATCTGGTTCCAGGAGCTGGTGGCCGGCGAACCGGTCTTCAGGCACGGGTCCTGGCCCCCGGGCCAGTAGACCGGCACGGTGGAGACCGAGTTGCTGGCCTGGTCGGTGCCGTCGCCGCCGGGCAGGTGGTTGGCGCCGAAGTAGTACTGGGTGCCCTCGGTGGTGGTGATCCGCCAGGCCTCGCCGTTCCAGGCGCCGTTGTTCTGGCCGGTCAGCCGCTCGACCTTGGTGCCGTCCTCGCCCTGGAGGTGCCACTCGCAGGACTTGTCGTCCTTGACCAGCTGGCCCGCGTGGCCGGCGAGCGAGAGCTGGAGCAGGTCGCCGCCCCAGCACTGGTCGCCCGACTTGTCGATCCCGGCGTCCTTGCAGCCCTTGTAGGCGCGGACGATGGAGCCCGGCTGCCAGTCCCAGCCCTCGCCGATCCAGGACGGCTGGGCGTTGGTGGAGGCGGTCTTGCCGTCCACCGCGGAGGAGTCGTAGCCGAACGAGACGTCGGGGGCCGGGCCGGCCAGTGCGGAGGGCAGCTCGGCGGTGTAGCCGTAGGTGAAGTTGCCCGCGTTACCGCCGGCTTGCCATGAGGCTGACGGGGTGATCGGCGAGGCGGTGAAGTCACCGCCGCTGCCCTTGGCCTCCGCCTCGACGGCGAGTGCCACGGTCGAAGCGGTGCCGGCCGGGCTCCCGGAGGCCCCGGAGGCGAAGGACTTGGCGGCGACGGAGGTGGTCGGCTGCGGGACGTCGACCTCGGCCACCAAACGGCCGGTCGAGGCGTCCCGATGCGACGGGACCGGGGTGCGGGTGCCGCAGCCGACGGCCCCCGGAGTCGTCAGTGCGCAGCCGGGCAGCTGGACGATACGGGCCCGCGAGGCCCAGTTGGCGCCGGCGTTCTTCGCCCAGGCCTGGATGTCGATCCCTACCTGGACCCGACCGGCCTGAGCACCCTCACCGGCGTCGGTGACGCCCAGCAAGGCGCCGTTCACACCCGCGGCGCTGGTCCGGGCCTGGTCGGCCAGTTCGATCCGGAGCGCCGGGGATTGGAGCGCCGACGCGGCCTCCTGGGCCGCAGGTGCCGCGAGGCCGGCCGACTTCACGCCGGGCGCCGAGGCGACCCAGACCGGCAGCGAACCGGCCTGCACGGGCACCGAGGTCGGCGTCGCGTCAGCCGCCGACGGCGCCATGGCGGCACCGGCACCGCCGAGGACGGCGGTGGCCAGGCCTGCCGGCGGGCTGGAGTCAGCCGGCGGCGACCACTTCTTGCCCGGATCCGGCGTGTGGCCGGTGGGCTTGCCGTCGGCGCCCTTCACCGGCTGGGTAGCCGGAACCGGCGTATTCGGTGGCACCCATACGTCGGGAGGGGCGGCCGCTTGGGCGACCGCCTCCACCGAAGGGAGCGTCACCACGGACATGGTGACGGCCAGAGCCGCCACCACGGCCACCCGCAAACTTCGCGGACGGGTGAACAGGCGGACAGAACGAGACAACTGATCCCCCACAGATTGTCGAAGCTCGAATCGGGCCGACCGGACCGGCCCAGGCCCCCGGCACCATAGGCGCACACGACCGATCAAAAGTAGGAAAGATGTAAAAGCTTCCCCTGTGATCAATGTCACCTGGAGAGCAAGGCGTTACCACCCCGACAACTCGGACACCTCGTCGACAAAACGCTTTGACAGCGAAGCAAATGTGAAGGCAGCGTGCGACCGATCTCTGCTCACATCACCAATGACGAGGGGGTCTTCATGTCGAGGTCACATCCTCCATCTCCGTCCTTTTCGCGACGACCTGCGGGAATCCGGACATTCCGAGTGGCTCTCCTGCCGCTCGCTTGCACGGCCGTGCTCTCCCTTGGCGCCGGGCTGCTGGCGGTGCCCGGAATCGCGGTAGCGGCTCCCGCCGACCGCAACCACGGGCCCGCCGACGCCTCCTGGCCGACGCCATCCGCCAAGGGGCAGCCCGACTCCCGCTCGGCGCGGACCGAGGCGATACGCGCCGCCCAGGCGAAGGCGAAGAGCACCGGGAAGCCCGTCGTGGTCGACTCCATGACCACGGGCGGCAGCCAGACCACGGCCAACCCGGACGGCACGCTGACCACCGACTCATCGCCCATCGTGGAGCGGGTCAAGAACGCCGACGGCACCTGGCGCGCCGTGGACGCGACGCTGCGGACCACCCCCGACGGGACGGTCACGCCCACCGCCGTGCCCTCCGGCCTCACCTTCTCCGGAGGCGGCACCGGCGCGCTGGCCACCCTGGCCACGGCGGACGGCAAGAAGCTGTCGATCAAGGCGCCGTTCACCCTGCCGAAGCCCGAACTCTCCGGCAGCAGCGCCCTCTACCGCTCCGTCCTGCCGGACGTCGACCTGGAACTGAGTGCCACCCCCGCCGGTGGCTTGCGTCAGGTCCTGATCGTGCGCACCGCCCAGGCGGCGGCCGACCCGAAGATCCAGAAGCTGCACCTCGACACGGCCGTCGACGGACTGACCGTCAAGGCGGACGCCACCGGCAACCTGTCGGCTGAGGACGCTGCCGGCAAGGCCCGCTTCACGGCTCCGGCACCCGTCATGTGGGACTCGTCCACCGCTCCGGTCCCGGAGCCCAAGGCCGCGGCCCAGTCCGCCGCGGCACCCGCCGCGGACGGCACGGCGGAGGCCGCCGGATCCGACAGCAAGGCTCCCGGCCCCGGCGCCCGGACCGCGCCGATCGCCACCACCGTCAGCGGCGGCGGCATCGACCTGGTGCCGGACGCCTCGCTCCTCGGGCAGGGCACCGGCCCCTGGTTCATCGACCCGGGCTGGAACCCCAGCGTCGACAACGGCACCCAGGCCTGGGCCCAGGTGCAGTCGGCCTACCCGGAGACGATGGAGTACAACGGCACGCAGCTCGGCCAGGACACGCCTGCGGCCGGCTACTGCGGCTACATCGACACGAGAAACCGCTGTGAGAAGGAGGGCAAGGAACGCGCCTACTTCCAGCTGGGTCTGAACTCGGCGTTCTGGGACTCGACCGTCCTCACCGCCAAGCTCTACGCCACCGTCGCCGAGTCGTCCAGCCCCTCGACCGACACTCCGATGGGCCTCTACTCGACCGGGTCGGCCAACAGCAACCCGATCAACCAGTGGACGCGCTGGAACGCCCAGCCCTGTCCCGAGCCGTGGAACTGCTCCAAGGTCGGCATGAACTGGATTCGCGGCGGCGGCGGCAAGGAGTTCGACGTCTACAGCCAGATGGTCCAGGCCGCCCGCGAGCACTGGGACGGCTGGACCTTCATGTTCGCCCCCGACGACGAGGGCAACAAGTACTACCGCCAGCGGTGGGCCAACAACCCGCACATCGTGGTGACCTACGACTTCGCGCCCCACGTCGGCGATCCCAAGACCAGCCCGCCCCCGGGCTTCGCACGCGACGCCACGTCCGACCCGTGCCAGACCCCCGGCACCGCCAACCCCTGGGACAACCCGGGCTGGGTCGGGATCAACACCGACATCACCCTGAGCGCGGACACCTGGTCGCCGACCGGTGAGCAGCTCTGGACCGCGTTCAAGATCTGGGACGACGACGACAACGGCTCCTCGAAGGTCTACGAGACCGGCTGGGCGGCGAGCTCGGGCCCCAAGTACGCGAGCGTCGGATCGTTGATCGACGGCCACCAGTACGGCTGGTTCGCCACCACCACCGACGGCACGCTCGCCAGCGACAACAGCCGGACGTGCTTCCTGCGCGTCGACCGGACTCCGCCGACCGCCCGCATCACCTCGACGGACTTCCCCGAGTCGGGAACCCTCGGTGGGCACCCCAAGCGCGTCGGTGAGCCCGGTTCCTTCGTCCTGACCGGCACCGACCCGGCCCCGGCCACGGGCGGCCGCTCCTCCGGCCTGGCCTGCGCCCGCTGGACCACCGACCCGATCCAGGCGTCGGCCACCGGCTGGAACTGCAACGACGGCGGCAACGTCGTCAAGATGAACGGCGACGGCAGCTTCGAGCTGAAGAACTTCGTCGCCAACCACTGGGGGACGAACTTCCTCTACCTGCAGACCCAGGACAACGCCGGCAACATGTCCCAGCCGGTCGCGTACACCTTCTTCGTCCCGAGCAACCCGGCCGCGGGCGACCCGGTCATGGGCGACATCGACGGCGACCGGAAGGCCGACGTCCTGTTGCCCGACGGCACCGGCTCCTTGCGCCTGGTCGGCGCGCACGCCGACCCGTACGCATCGCCGAACACCAAGCCGGCCTCAGCGCCGGGGGCAGCCGACAACCAGGACTGGAGCACGGTCCAGATCACCCACCGGGGTTCGTTCAGCGAGCGGAACGTCGACGATCTTGTCGCCCACGCTCCCGGGGCCGGCAAGCTCTACCTGTACGCCAACGACGACACGGCCGGGCATCTCGACGGGCAGGCGGCCGTCGAGCTCTCGAAGAGCCGCGCGTGCATCCTGCCCAACTACACGCCGATCGACTGTGCGACGCACGGCAACGGCGGTGACTGGTCCGCGGTGACTCAGATCGCGGCGTTCGGATCACCCACCGGCGACACTCCCAGGAACCCCGGGACCAACATGGCCGGTTTGCCGAACTCCTCGCTGCTCTTCGTCGAACACGGTCGGCTGTGGCTCGGCCAGCAGGACACCAACAAGAACCTCGACGGCCCCACCATCCTGCTGTCGGAGCCGGACCCGCTCAAGGACAAGCAGGACTGGGACTACTACAACCTGATCACCCCCGGTCCGGCCAAGGGGACGAAAATCCCCACCCTGTGGGCCCGTTCGAAGACCGACGGCACCATCCACGCCTACCAGTTGGCCCCGGCACCCGGGAACACCTTCGACGCTTCCGCCTTCTCCAGCCCCACCAAGGGCTGGCTGGCCAACGGCGTCGACCCCAAGCTGTACCCGAAGGTGGGTTCCAACGGCGACGTCACCGGTGACGGCGTCCCGGACCTCTGGGCCGTGGACACCAACAACCAACTGGTCGCCTGGGCCGGCATCGGCACCAAGGCAGCCGACGTCAACGCCGGCCCGACGGTGACCGGCCTGGAGAAGACCCCGGTCGCGCTCGGCAACCTCAACCGCCCCGCCGGCAACTGGCTGGCCACGCACGACGGCACCAACACCGTCCGCGACGGGCAGAAGCGCACCGACGGGTCGGCCACGAACGTCGGCTGGGGCCCGGAGACCGTGGACGGCCGGCCGGCCACCGTGGGCTACTTCAACCCCGGCGTCGGCTCGAACGTCACCATGACGGGGCCGGTGGTCGACACCCGCAAGAGCTTCACCGTCTCCACCTGGGCCTTGTCCGGGTCGGCCGGCGGTGTGGTCGCCAGCCAGGAGACCTCGCACGGCAGCAACTTCCTGCTCTACAGCGACGGCGCGGGCATGAACTGGCACTTCGCCCTGGCGACTTCGGACGACGACACCTGGTCGTACGACTACACCGACACGCAGAACGCCGCCGCCCAGACCCGGCTCGGTGTCTGGACGCGGCTGACCGCCTCCTACAACGCCGGCTCCGGAGCGATGGCGCTCTACGTCGACGGCGTCCTGGCCGGCACCAAGGTCCACCGGGCCGGCACCAGCCCGGCGTCCTCGGGGCCGTTCACGCTGGGCCGGTACAGGTACCAGTCCAAGCCGTCCACGAGTTTCGACGGAGCCATCAGCAGCACCGCCGTCTACCCGTTCGCGGTGGCTCCGAGCGCGCCGGGCCTCACCAGCGTCGTCCGCTCGGGCGTCGACTCGAACATGTGCGTGGACGACGTCAACGCGAGCACCGCCAACGGCAACCCGATCATGCTGGTGAACTGCAACGGGAGCGAGGCGCAGCAGCTCGCCCTCGGGAACGACGGCACCGTCCGGGTGAAGGGCGGGTGCATCGCCACGGTGAACGCCGGCATGACCGACGGCACTCAGCTCGAGTACCGCACCTGCGACGGCACGGCGGCGCAGAAGTGGATCCCGCTCGCGAACGGCGCGCTGTTCCACCCCGCGTCCGGTAAGTGCTTCGAGATCCCCGGCGGGCCGGCGGCCAACGGCACACGGCTCCAGATCGCGGGCTGCGGCTACTGGCCGAACCAGCAGTGGAGCCTGCCGATGCTGAAGTCGGCCGTGCTTCCCGCTCCGCCGCGCTCCTGACCTCCGGGTTCCGAGTGGGTGTCAGGGCCCGCGTCGCCGGTCGGCGGCGCGGGCCCTGCGCGTTGCCGGGCGCCCTTCGGAGAGGGAGGAACAGGGCAACTCAGGCATATCAGTCGACGGCGTTGACACCCGGGTCGGCCAGCTGGTGGGGTTGCCGGAGATGTGGTCGTGGCCTGGCGAGGAGGCTCCTGTGCAAGCCCGAGTGTCCGTTGCGGCCGGGCGGCGGCTGCGGTCGCAGTTGGAGCAGAGTCCCGCGTTGCGGGACGTCGTGCAGCACCCCGCGGCGGTGGCGGCGCGCCAGCTGACGGCGCGGACGTGCCGTCAGTTGGCGCCGCGTACGGCGGACCGGCTGATCGCCGATCTCAAGGGGACGGAGCCGTTGCTGGCGTCCGTGCGGGAGGAGCGGGCCGAGCGGGCCGCCGGGCGGCCGGGGCGGCGGGCGATACAGATAGCCGCCGGGGTCGCGGCCGCGGCGGTGGTGGGCGGGCTGCTGGCCGGCTCGGTGCCGTCGACGGCGTACGCGGCACCCGCCGCGGCCTCGGCGCCGGACGTGGTCGGCGCCGCGCCGCAGACGCCGCTGGGCAGCGTGACCGACCCGAAGGTGTTCCCGAAGCCGCAGCAGCAGACGGTGGCGGGCAGGCCCGTCGCGGTGCCGTCGGCCGTGACGCTGGTGACCGCGCCCAAGGTGGACCAGGGCGCGGTGCGGGCCGTCCACGAGGTGCTGGAGGTCGCCGGGGCGACCGAGGTGACGCCGCAGCCGGACGGCGGGACGCCGGCCGCCGGCACGCTGGTGGTGTACGTCGGCGGGCCCGCCGAGGGCGCCGGCGGCGAGACCGGCCGGGTGCTGCGCCAGTTGGCGGTCGCGGCGGGCGGCCGGGAGGACGCCGCGCCCTCGACCGCGGGGATGCCGGCCGGCGGGTACGTGCTGTCGGTCGGTCAGCTGCCCGCCCAGGGCGGCGGGACGTACGGCGCCGTGGTGCTGTCCGGCGTGGACGCCACCGGTACGTTCTACGCCGCGCAGAGCCTGCGTCAGCTGCTCGCCGCCGTACCGGCCGGGCAGGGGCAGGCGCCGGGTGCGGCCGGGCTCGGACTGCCCGGGATCACGCTGCGGGACTGGCCGACCGGCGCGCCGGTGCGCGGCACCGCCGAGGCCTTCTACGGCACCCCGTGGAGCGCCCGGCAGCGGCTGGAGCAGGTCGACTTCCTGGGCCGCTCCAAGCAGAACTTCTACCTCTACGCGCCCGGTGACGATCCGTACCGGCTCTCCCGCTGGCGCAACGCCTACCCCGCGGCCCAGGCCGAGGAGCTGCGCGAGCTGGGCTTCCGGGCGCGCCAGAACCACGTCACGCTCGGCTACGCGATCGACCCGGGGCAGTCCCTCTGCTTCAGCTCCGGCAAGGACGTGGACGCGCTGGTGAACAAGCTGGACGGGCTGCGGGGGCTCGGCTTCACCGCCTTCCAGCTGCAGTTCCTGGACGTCAGCTACGACGAGTGGCACTGCGGCGACGACCGCGACGAGTACGGCACCGGGCCCGCCGCGGCCGCCAAGGCCCAGGCCGAGCTGGTGAAGAAGGTGCAGGACCGGCTGGTGGCGCGGAACCCGGGCCTGGCGCCGCTGTCCGTCGTCCCCACCGAGTACCACCAGCAGGGCGCCACCCCGTACCGCAAGGCGCTGGCGGCTGCGCTGCCGGAGGGCGTCCAGGTGGCGTGGAGCGGGGTCGGGGTGATCCCGGAGAAGATCACCGGCGCCCAGGCCTCGGACACCGCCGGGCTGTACGGGCACCCGCTGCTCACCATGGACAACTACCCGGTCAACGACGCCACCCCGGACCGGCTCTTCCTCGGCGCCTACGCCGGGCGCGACCCGGAGGTGGCCACCCGCTCGGCGGCGCTGCTGACCGGCGCGATGCAGCAGCCGGTGGCGTCCCGGATCGCCCTCTCGACGGCCGGCGACTTCGCCTGGAACCCGGCCGGGTACAAGCCGGAGGAGTCCTGGCAGGCCGCCGTGCGCTCGCTGGCCGGGCCGACCGGTGCCGCCCCGACACCCGCCGGGACGGCTCTGTCGGCGGTCACCGCGCTGGCCGGGAACAGCACCTCCTCCCCGCTGTCCAAGCAGGAGTCCGGCTATCTGACACCACTGCTGGACCGGTTCTGGGCGGCCGCCGAGCCCACCTCGGGCGCCACCCCCGACGTCGCCCGCCTGGTCGAGGCCGCCGCCCCGCTGCGGGAGGCCTTCGCCACCATGGCCACCGCCCAGCAGACCCTGGCCGGCACTCCGGCCACCGCCCAGCTGGCCGGCGAGGCCGCGCCCTGGCTGGGCCCGCTGCGCGACTACGGGCTGGCCGGACAGGCCGCCCTGGACATGCTGCTGGCGCAGCGCGGCGGCGACGGCACCGCGGCCTGGAAGGCCCGGGTCGAGCTCAACCGGCTGCGCGAGCAGCTGGACCGGGCCCCGGCCACCGTCGGCACCGGGGTGCTCGGCCCGTTCCTGGACCGCGCCGTGCGCGCCGCCGACAACTGGGCGGGCGTGGGCGGCGGCGCCGTCACCCCGACCACCACCATGGGCACCGCGCAGGACCACCTGCCCGCACTGATGACCGACGGCGTGGCCGAGACCTTCTACTGGAGCTCCGCTCCCCCGCAGCCCGGCGACGCGGTCGGCCTGGACCTCGGCGCGGGCCGCCCGGTCAGCGGCGTGACCGTGCTGATGGGCGGCTGGGGCAACGGCCCGGACGCCCGGACCGCCTCGGACGACTACATCCGCGACGGCGTGCTGGAGTACACGACCGGCGAGGGCGGCTGGAAGCAGCTCGCCGCGGTCAGGAACCAGAAGACGGTCAGCGCCCAGCTCCCGCCGGGCACCGTGGTACGGGCGGTGCGGCTGCGGGCCACCACCGCGCAGAAGACCGCCGTCGCGGTGCGCGAGTTCACCGTCACCGCCCCCGACGAGTCCCCGGCCAGCGTCAGCGGCGGTCCCGACGCGGCGCCCGGTTCCTCCGCCGCCGCCGTGCTGGACGGCAACCCGGACACCGCGTACCGGGCCGCCAAGGCGCCGACGGCGATGGACGAGCCGCTCGTCGTCGAGCTCGGCGCGGCCCGTCCGCTGGACCGGCTCACCGTGCTGACCGACCCGGCCGTGCACGCCACCGCCACCCTCGCGGTGCGCCGGGCCGACGGCACCTGGGCCGACCTCGGCACCGTGCAGCCCGGCTACAACGAGCTGCCGGCCGGCGGGCTGGCCGCCGACGCGTTCCGGCTGACCTGGCGGCCCGGCGGCGACCCGCCGGTGGTCAACCAGGTGATCCCCTGGTACGCGGACGCCCCGGCGGCCCGGCTCAGCCTCGCCGACCCGGCCCTGGACGTGGTCACCGGCGCCCCGGCCCCGGTGACGACCCGGGCCACCGTCGAGGCCGGCCGGCCCGAGGGCACCACCGGCGAGCTGCGCACCGAGGTGCCGGCCGCCGCCAAGGGCCTGACCGTGACCCCGGCCGGCCCGGTGACCGTGCCGCGCGGCGGCCGGGTGGGCGTGCCGCTGCTGGTGAGCGCCGCCGCGGACACGCCGTCCGGGACGTACCAGGTGCCGGTGCAGTTCGTGGCCGGCGGCACCACCGTCCGGCAGGTGCTCCAGGTGCACGTGGTGCCGCCCACCGGCGGTCCCGACCTGGCGCCCGGCGCCAAGGCCACCTCCTCGGGCGACGAGACGGCGGGCTTCCCGGCCTCGGCGGTCAACGACGGCGATCCGAAGACCCGCTGGTCCTCGCCGGCCAAGGACGACGCCTGGGTGCGGCTGGAGCTGCCGCAGCCGACCAGGCTGGGCGCGGCGGTGCTGCACTGGCAGGCCGCGTACGCCGTCTCGTACCGGATCCAGGTCTCGACGGACGGGAACACCTGGACGAACGCGGCGACGGTGGACAACGGCAGGGGCGGCGACGAGACGGTCCGCTTCGACGCGCCCGGGGTCCGGTACGTCCGGGTGCAGGGCGTGGCGCGGGCGACCAAGTACGGCTACTCGCTGTTCGGCATCGAGCTGTACGCCGTGACCCCGCCGGCCGCGCCGCAGCCCCCGGCCGGCGGCCAGCCCGCCCAGCCCGGCGGCGTGCCGGGCGGCCCCGCGGCGCCTCCCGCGACGGCGCAGAAGCCGTAGCCGCAGCCGTAGCCCGCAGCCTCAGCCGTAGCCCGTAGCCGGGCAGGAGCCGGGCAGGAGCCCGAGAAACGCGGCCGGGCCCGGAGAACGCGGCGGGCCGCCGGCTCCCCTGCGCGGGGGGCTCGGCGGCCCATGAGGCGCGTACCGACGGTGTGACGGGCGGGCCCTTGTGGAGCTGCGGTCAGGCGGAGAGCGGTTCGGGCTGCTCGCCGCGGCGGACGGGGGCTGGGTGGGCGGGGTGCGCCCGGCCGAGCGGGACGGGGTGGACCGGCTGCTCGGTATGGTCGTGGTGCTCGTACTCGCCCCACTGTGGGGCGCGCAGCTGGTCGCCGCCGTAGGGCTCCAGGTAGGGCCGCCACCGCGGGTCCTTGATCCCGGTGCCGATGATGCGCCAGGCCAGGCCGCTGGGCGGCGCGGGTGGTCGCTTCATCCGCCAGCCGAGCTCGGTGAGGTGGCGGTCGGCCTTGGTGTGGTTGCAGCGGCGGCAGGCCGCCACCACGTTGTCCCACCGGTGCTGGCCACCGCGGCTGCGCGGGATGACGTGGTCGACGCTGGTGGCGGCGGCCCCGCAGTAGACGCAGCGGCCGTGGTCGCGGGCGAACAGCGCCCGGCGGGTGAGCGGGACGGGCCCGCAGAACGGGACCCGTACGAAGCGGGTCAGTCGGACGACGGACGGCGCCGGAAGGGCGCTGGTGGCGCTGTGCAGAGTGACTCCCGAGTCCTCCAGGCTGACCGCCTTGTGGTTGAGGACCAGGATGAGTGCGCGGCGCATCGATACGACGCCGAGTGGCTCGTAGGACGCGTTGAGGACCAGGACATGCGGCACGGATGCCTCCTTGGACGCCTGCGGCGCGTGGCTCGCGCCGGGACGAGCGGTTGGACCGCGCCACGCGTGCGCGATCTCCCCCAGTGTCGCCTTACGCCTTTGTACGGCGCCACCACTCCTGTGTAACGGACCTGACTTGAACTCCGGGTGTGGTCTCTGTCATAGCCGGTATGCCCGGGGAAGGTCGGGTTGCACCCGGGTGGCGGTGCGGTGCGCCCCGGTGACCCTGCCGGGTGGCCCTCCGGGGGCACGGTTCGGCCGTCCGGAGCAGCGCCCCGACTGCCCCGGGCGGCCAGGTGGCGCCGGTGCGCGGGGAGCGTACGGGGGCGTTGACGGGGCGTTCGGAACGCTCCGTACGCCCTCGGGCACGCTCGTGGGAGGTTCCCGGCGCGTCAGGCCGGGCAGACGGTGGCGGATAGGCTAACGCTCTCGGTCCGCGGGCCGCTCGTCGGCGGTGCGGGCCGGACCGCACCCCCGTCAGGAAGGCCCGCACGTGTTCAGCTCCGGTGCCACCGGTCCGTCCGACGCGTCCTCGACGCTCTCCCCCCCGACGCCGGCCCCGAGCCCCACCGCGCAGCTGCCCGAGCTCGACCTGCGGATACCGACCAGCGCGCAGGAGGTCTCGGACACCACCCGGCAGGCCGCCAGCTGGTTCGACACCCACTGGCAGGGCTGGCTGGCCGCGGGGCTGCGGATCGTCTTCATCATCATGCTGGCCCTGGTGCTGCGGGCCGTGGTGCGCAAGCTCATCACCCAGCTGATCGGGCGGATGGCGCGCTCCTCGGAGAACCAGGAGGAGAGCCGGCTGGGCGGGCTGCTGGCCAACACCGGGGTGGTGAACACGGAGCGGCGCCAGCAGCGCTCGGAGGCGATCGGCTCGGTGCTGCGCAGCGTGGCCTCCTTCAGCATCCTGGGCACCGCGGCGCTGATGGTGCTCTCCGCGCTGGGGGTGAACCTGGCGCCGCTGCTGGCGAGCGCCGGTGTGGCCGGTGTGGCGATCGGTTTCGGCGCCCGCAACCTGGTCACCGACTTCCTCTCCGGGGTCTTCATGATCATGGAGGACCAGTACGGCGTCGGCGACGAGATCGACACCGGGGTGGCCACCGGCACGGTGCTGGAGGTCGGCCTGCGGGTCACCAAGCTGCGCGGCGGCAACGGCGAGATCTGGTACATCCGCAACGGCGAGGTGAAGCGGATCGCCAACATGAGCCAGGGCTGGGCGACCGCCTCGGTGGACGTGCAGGTCGGGTACAAGGAGGACCTGGTCAGGGTCGAGGACCTGATCCTGGCGACGGCCGAGGGGATGGCCAAGGAGGCCCCGTACGACGAGCTGATCTGGGCGCCGGTGTCGATCCTGGGCGTGGAGTCGGTCGCCTCGGACTCGGTGGTGGTGCGGATCGAGGCCCGGACCGCCCCGGGCAAGGCGGCGGCCGTCTCCCGGGCGCTGCGCCAGCGGCTGAAGGTGGCCTTCGACCAGGCCGGGATCAAGGTCAAGGAGGAGGTCCCGGCAGCGACGGCCGGGGCGACCGGCGTGGTGATCGCGCCCTCACCGGTGCCGGCCGCCGAGCAGGCCGCGCCGTCCGCGCTGGCCGACCCGGGCTCGCCGCGCTACCGGGCGACCGATCCGATCCCGGTGGCGAAGGGGGCTGACGACCCCTCGAAGCCGTAGCCGTCCGGCGACCCGGACCCGTCCACGAGGCCCCGCTCCCACCCGAGCACGGTGGGGGGCGGGGCCTCGTGCTGTCCGGAGGCCGTCCGGTAACGCTTCGGCATCCTCCGCTCCACCGACCATTGACACCCCGCTGACACGGCCCTTACGGTCCTTCCCAAGCGACTGGAAAGTTTCCTAACAGTTCTTCAAGCCTCTGCCAGGCCCTTCCCCGTCCTTCCCCGACCGTTCTCCCGACCAGCCGAACGAGGAGGATTCCGGCATGACCAAGAGCACCGCCAAGGCCCCCCTCGCCGGCACCCCCAGCCTGCTGCGCGCCATCAACGACCGCGCCGCCCTCGAACTGCTGCTGGAGAACGGGCCGCTGTCGCGCACCCAGATCGGCGCCCTCACCGGGCTGTCCAAGCCCACCGCCTCACAGCTGCTGTCCCGACTGGAGGCGGCCGGACTGGTCCTACCGGTGGGCACCACGGCGGGCGGCCCGGGCCCCAACGCCCGGCTGTACCAGGTGAATCCGGCCGCCGGGTACGTCGCCGGACTGGACGTCACCAACAGCGAGATCCGGGTCGCCGTCGCCGACATCACCGGCACCACGCGGGCCGAGCACGCGGTGCCGACCAAGGGCGTTCCGGCCGCCGGGACGGTCCCGGCGGTCGCCGCCGCCGTCGCCGAGGCCGTGCGGGCCTCGGGGATTCCCGAGGGCGCGCTGCGTACCGTGGCGATCGGGGTCGGCGGCGCCCCCGATCCGGTCACCGGCAAGCTGCGCTACGCCTCCCACCTTCCGGGCTGGCACTCGCCGCGGCTGGTCGAGGAGTTGACCGAGGCGATCGGCGCGCCGGTGTCGATCGAGAACGACGTGAACCTGGCCGCCGTCGCCGAGCAGTCCTCGGGCGCCGCGGCCGGCTTCGAGGACTTCGTCCTGCTCTGGGCCGGGGCGGGGGTCGGCGCGGCGATCGTGATCGCCGGGCGGCTGCACCGCGGCTTCACCGGCGGCGCCGGGGAGGTCGGCTACATGCCGCTGCCCGACTCGCCGGTCGAGTGGGACGCCCGCCGCCGCAAGTTCGGCGGGTTCCAGGCCCTGGTCGGCGCACCGGCCGTGCGGGCCCTGGCCCGTGAGCACGGGCTCGGCGCGGCCACCGCGCAGGAGTCCGTCGCCAGGGCGCTGGCCACCCCCGGCGCCGGCGACGACTTCCTCGCCGAGCTGGCCGGGCGGCTCGCCGTAGGCCTGGCGGTGATCGTCGCCGTCGTCGACCCCCAGCTGGTGGTTCTCTCCGGTGTGGTGCCGAGCGCGGGCGGCGAGCGGCTGCGCGCGCTGGTCGAGGACGAGCTGGCCCGGATCTCCATCGCCCGGCCGGAGGTCCGCAGCAGCGGCCTGCCCGGCTCCCCGGTGCTGCTCGGCGCCCTGCAACGTGCCCTGTCCGACGCCCGCGAGGCGGTCTTCTCCACCCACTGACGCACCACCCGACGCGCCAACCCGACGCACCCACTGACGCTCCCCCTGTCACCTCGCCACCTGCACCCCACCTCTCCCCAACCCCCGAACGCGGGACCCGAGGCAACGAGGCCTGCCCGCGCACCCCCAGGAGGATCCCGAAGTGCACGCCACCACGTCCCACAGGGGCCGCCGCACCATCGCCGCCGTCGCCGGCAGCGCCGTCCTGGCCCTGCTCGCCTCCGCCTGCACCGGTTCCAGCGACGCGGGCGGCAACGACGACTCGGCCAGCGGCAAGGACGTCACCATCACCTTCTGGCACGGCTGGAGCCAGGAGAACGAGGTCAAGGCGATCAACGACAACATCGCCGCGTTCGAGAAGACCCACCCGAACATCCACGTCAAGGCGGTGGACGGCCTCGCGGACGACAAGGTCAACCAGGCCCTGCGGGCGGGCGGCGCGGACGCGCCGGACGTGGTGTCCTCCTTCACCACCAACAACGTCGGCATGTTCTGCTCGACCAAGGCCTTCGTCGACCTCAAGCCGCTGCTGCAGAAGAGCGGAATCGACCCGGCCAAGACCTTCCCGGCGACGATGCTCGACTACACGCAGTTCCAGGGCAACCAGTGCTCGCTGCCGCTGCTCGGCGACGCCTACGGCCTGTACTACAACAAGAAGGCCTTCGCCGCCGCCGGCATCGCCAACCCGCCGAAGACCTTCAGCGAGTTCGCCGCCGACGCCGCCCTGCTGACCGCCCCCGACGGCGACTCGTACAAGCAGCTGGGCTTCATGCCGCTGTACCACGGCTACGAGTCCACCACCGAGCACTACCTCGGCCAGTACGGCGCGAGCTACTTCGGCTCCGACGGCAAGTCGAACATCGCCACCGACCCGAAGGTCGCCGCGATGCTCACGTGGCAGAAGGGCATGGTCGACCAGCTCGGCGGCTACGCCAAGCTGGAGAAGTACCGCGCCACCTTCGGCGAGGAGTTCAGCGCCAAGAACCCCTTCAACACCGGCCAGGTCGCGATGATCATGGACGGCGAGTGGCGCACCGCCTCGCTCGCCAAGGACAAGCCCGACTTCGAGTGGGCCACCGCCGCCTTCCCCGTCCCGGACGACCAGGCCGACACCTACGGCCGCGGCTACCAGACCGGCACCATCGTCGGCATCGCCAGCACCAGCAAGAAGCAGGCCGCCGCCTGGGAGTTCGTCAAGTACCTGACCACGGACACCGACGCGGTGGTCAGCTTCGCCAACGCGATCCACAACGTGCCGAGCACCTTCGCCGCGCTCGACTCACCGAAGCTGGTCAGCGACGCGAACTCCAAGACCTTCCTGGACGTCGCCAAGAACGCCCATTCCAGCACCACCCCGCCGGCCGTCAACGGCGGCTCCTACATCACCACCCTGCAGAACCTCGGCTACGACTACGAGTCCGGCAAGCAGGGTGACCTCGCCGCGGGCCTGGCCGCCACGGCCAAGCAGATCGACACCGACATCGCCCAGGCCAAGTAAGGGCCGGGAACGGTCCACGGAGCTCCCATGTCACTCGCGTTCGGCACCCGCAAGGGGAACGGCGACCGGGCCGGCGCGGAACCGACCAGCCCGGCGGCGCCCTCCACGCAGCACCTGCTGCGCCGGAAGCGCCGCCGGGAGGCGGCCCGCACCCTCGCCTTCCTCTCCCCCTGGCTGATCGGGTTCAGCGTCTTCTTCGTCTACCCGCTGGTCTCCACCGTCTACTTCTCCTTCACCTCCTACAACGGCTTCGGCACCCCGACCTTCAGCGGCCTGAAGAACTGGGACTACGTCTTCAACCACCTGCCGACCTTCTGGCAGGGCCTGCGCAACACCCTGTGGCTGGTCGTCGTGATGGTGAGCCTTCGGGTCGCCTTCGGCCTGGGCGTCGGGATGCTCATCACCAAGGTGAAGACCGGCGCCGGCTTCTTCCGCACCGCGTTCTACCTGCCGTACCTGGCCCCGCCGGTGGCCGCGACCGTCGCCTTCGCCTTCCTGTTCAACCCCGGCACCGGCCCGGTCAACCACCTGCTGGGCGAGCTCGGCCTGCCGCAGCCCGGCTGGTTCGCCTCCGAGGACTGGTCCAAGCCCGCGCTCACCCTGCTCGCCATGTGGGGCGTCGGCGACCTGATGGTCATCTTCATGGCCTCGCTGCTGGACGTCCCCCGGGAGCAGTACGAGGCGGCCGAGCTGGACGGCGCCGGCCCGTTCCAGCGGTTCCGGTACGTCACCCTGCCGAACATCTCGCCGATCATCATGTTCGCGGTGGTCACCGGGGTGATCCAGACCATGCAGTACTACACCCAGGCGATCGTCGCCGGGAAGGTCGCCAGCGGCATCGCGGGGGGCTCCGGCCAGCAGTTCGAGCCCGGCTACCCCGGCGGCTCCACCTGGACCCTGCCGCAGATGGTCTACAAGCTCGGCTTCCAGACCTACAACTACGGCGCGGCCTGCGTCGTCGCCGTGGTGCTGTTCGCCATCTCGATGGCCGTCACCTCGATCCTGCTCCGCCGCCGCTCCGGCTTCATGGCGAGCGACGACTAGCGGCCCGGGAGGACCCGATCATGACCCTTGGCACCACACTCACCAAGGGGCCGGCCACGGCCGTCCCCTCCCGGTCCGGCGGCCCCGCCGCCCGGGCCGCCCGGCGCCGCGCGTTCCTCAGCTGGGTGGCCGTGCACACGGTGGCGATCGCCGCCGCGCTGTTCTTCCTGCTGCCCTTCGTGTTCGTCTTCCTCACCTCGGTGATGTCCGACGGGCAGGCGCTCACCACCGACTACTGGCCGACCGACTGGAACTGGGGCAACTACAGCAAGGTCTGGGACACCCCCGGCTTCCTCGTCTGGTGGCGCAACACCCTGCTGTACGCCGGTCTCGGCACCCTGCTGACCGTGGTCTCCAGCCTCCCGGTGGCCTACGCGCTCGCCAAGTTCCGCTTCCGGGGCCGCAACCTCGCGCTGATGGGGGTCATCGCGATGATGATGCTGCCCCCGCAGGTCACCGTCATCCCGATGTTCCTGTTCTGGTCCAAGCAGATGGGCATGGACGGCTCGCTCTGGCCGCTGATCATCCCGATGGCCTTCGGCGACGCGTTCTCCATCTTCCTGCTGCGCCAGTTCCTGATGACCATCCCCAAGGAGTACCTGGAGGCCGCCCGGATCGACGGCTGCGGCGACCTGCGCACCCTGCTGCGGGTGGTCCTGCCGATGGCCAAGCCGGCCATCGCGGCGGTCGCGCTGTTCCAGTTCTTCTACTGCTGGAACGACTACTTCGGCCCGCAGATCTACGCCAGCAACAACCACGAGGCCTGGACCCTCAGTTACGGACTGGAGTCCTTCAAGGCCGCGCACCACACCAACTGGAACCTCACCATGGCCGCCACCCTGCTGGTGATGGCGCCGGTGATCATCCTCTTCTTCTTCGCGCAGAAGGCCTTCATCGAAGGCGTGACACTGACAGGGGTCAAGGGCTGATGTCCGCACTGAAGTTGGCAATCGTCGGCGGGGGTTCGACGTACACCCCGGAGCTGATCGACGGCTTCGCCCGGCTGCGCGACACCCTGCCGATCGGCGAGCTGGTGCTGATCGACCCGGCCGCCGAGCGCCTGGAACTGATCGGCGGCCTCGCCCGGCGGATCTTCGCGAAGCAGGGCCACTCCGCCGTCGTCACCGTCACCACGGACCTGGCGGCGGGCGTCGCCGGCGCCGACGCCGTACTGCTCCAGCTGCGCGTCGGCGGGCAGGCGGCGCGCAACCAGGACGAGACCTGGCCGCTGGAGTGCGGCTGCGTCGGGCAGGAGACCACCGGCGCCGGCGGGCTCGCCAAGGCGCTGCGCACCGTCCCGGTGGTGCTGGACATCGCCGAGCAGGTGCGCCGGACCAACCCGGACGCCTGGATCGTGGACTTCACCAACCCGGTCGGCATCGTCACCCGCGCCCTGCAGACCGCCGGCCACAAGGCCGTCGGGCTGTGCAACGTCGCGATCGGCTTCCAGCGCAAGTTCGCCGGACACCTGGGCGTGGACCCGGAGCTGGTCCGGCTCGACCACGTCGGCCTCAACCACCTGACCTGGGAGCGCGGGGTGACCCTGCTGGACGCCCCGGGCGCCGCGGGCGGGCGCGAGGTGCTCCCCGGGCTGCTGGCCTCGCACGGCAAGGAGATCGCCGAGGACCTCCACCTGCCGCAGGCCGTCATCGAGCGGCTCGGCGTGGTGCCGTCCTACTACCTGCGGTACTTCTACCAGCACGACGCGGTGGTGGCGGAGCTGAAGGAGCAGGGCTCGCGGGCCGCGCAGGTGGCCGAGATCGAGCGGCAGCTGCTGGAGCTGTACGCCGACCCGGCCCTGGACACCAAGCCCGAGCTGCTCGGCAAGCGCGGCGGCGCCTTCTACTCGGAGGCCGCCGTCCAGCTGATCGCCGCACTGCTCGGCACCGGCGGCGGGACCTCCGTGCAGGTGGTGAACACCCGCAACGACGGCGTGCTGCCCTTCCTGCCGGACGACGCCGTGATCGAGGTCCCGGCGGAGGTGGACGCGCGGGGCGTGCGCCCGCTGCCGCAGCGGCCCGTCGAGCCGCTGTACGCCGGCCTGATCGCCGCCGTCACCTCGTACGAGCACCTCGCCCTGGACGCCGCCCTGCGCGGCGGCCGCGACCGGGTCTTCGACGCCCTGCTCGCCCACCCGCTGGTCGGCCAGATCGAACTCGCCGACCAGCTCACGGACCGGCTGCTCGCCCACAACCGCGAGCACCTCGCCTGGGCCTGACCTGTGCCCGCCGGCTGCCCGCCCGACGGCCAGAGAGGGCCGCGGGCGGGCGCCGTGAGGAGACCGTCCACCCCCGGCCGGGGACCCTTCGGCCGGGCTCCCCGGCCGCGACCACGGCCGGGCACCCGGCCGACGACCACGGCCCGGGCCACGTACGAGCCGCGGGGACCTGATGACCCACCAGCCCGAACCACTCCTGCCCGGCGTCCTCGCGATAGACGCGGGGAACTCCAAGACCGACGTCGCCCTGATCGGCGCGGACGGCAGTATCCTCGGCACCGCCCGCGGCGGCGGCTTCGCGCCGCAGAAGATCGGCGGCGCCGCGGCGGTCGCCGGCCTCGCCCCGCTGGTCGAGCAGGCCGCCGCCGCGGCCGGCCACCCGGCCTGGAGCGGCGTGCTCACCAGCCACGTCAGCGCCTGCCTGGCCAACGCCGACCTGCCGGTCGAGGAGGAGGCCCTGCGCGTGGCGCTGGAGTCCCACCCCTGGGGGGCCGGCAACACCGTCGTCAACGACACCTTCGGCCTGCTGCGGGCCGGCACCGACGGCCCGCGCGGGGTCGCGGTGGTCTGCGGCGCCGGGATCAACTGCGTCGGCCTGCTGCCCGACGGCCGCACCGCCCGCTTCCCCGCCCTCGGCGAGCTCACCGGCGACTGGGGCGGCGGCTCCGGGCTCGCCGTCGCCAGCATGTGGCACGCCGTCCGCGCGGAGGACGGGCGCGGTGGCCCGACCGGGCTCGCCCGGGCCATCGCCGAGCACTTCGGCCTGCCCAGCGCCGGCGCCGTCGCCGAGGCCGTCCACCTCGGGCACCTGCCGAACGCCCGGCTGCACGAGATCGCCCGGCTGCTGTTCGCCGTCGCGGGCGAGGGCGACGAGGTGGCGCTGAAGCTGATCGACCGCCAGGCCGACGAGATCGTCCGGCTCGCGGTGGTGGCGCTCCGGCGCCTGCAGCTGCTGGACACCCCGGCCCCCGTGGTGCTGGGCGGCGGCGTGCTCGCCTCCCGGCACCCGCTGCTGCTGGACAACCTGACCGCCCGGCTCGCCGAGGCCGCGCCGCTGGCCGAGCCGCGGGTCGTCGTCGCCCCGCCGGTGCTGGGCGCGGCGCTGCTCGGCCTGGACCACCTGGCGGCGGGCGCCGAGGCGCAGGCCCGGGTGCGGGAGGCGTACGAGGCGGGTCGGCCGGTCGCGGCCTGACCCCCGCTCGGCCGGTCGCGGCCTGACACCCGCTCAACAGCTTCCCTCCTCCGCCGGATCCGCACATCCGGCGGGGGAGGGAACCGCGGTCCGGGCCCCGCGCGTGTCAGGTGATTACCGACCACCGCCACCGCCCGGGGAGACTTGTGCCATGGCCACGCCCCGCATGCTCCTCGCCGCCGCCCTGCTGGTCTGCGGCACCGCCGCCGCGCTCACCGCCTGCACGCCCGCCGACTCCGGCTCCACCGTGGCCGCCGCCTCCGCCGCCGCGCGGGCCGACGAGGGCGCGGACGACCTGCTGGACGAGGACGACGGGTTCCTCTTCGAGGAGGACGACGAGGAGGCCTACTCGCCCGTGGGCCCGACCGGGGGTGCCTCCTCCGCCTCCGCCGCTTCTCCCGATGAGGCCTCCGGCGGGGCCTCCGCCGCTTCTCCCGATGAGGCCTCCGGCGGGGCCTCCGCCGCTTCGTCCGCCGCTTCGTCCGGTGGGGCCTCCGCCGCGTCTTCCGCCGTCGCCGAGTGCGCCGTGCCCACCGAACGGCCCGGCCATCAGGTCCTCCTCGTCGTCGCCGCCGGCCCGGCCGAACTCACCGCCGGCCCGGCCCGCTTCAGCTGCGGCTCCGCCCGCTACGAGCCCGCCGGCAGCCCTGTCCACTACGGCTTCGCGGCGGCGGGTGTGACGGCCACCCTCGTCGACGGCCCGCGCGACGCCCCGCACGACACCCCGGCCGCGGCCGTCCCCCTCGACGAGCTGATCGCCCACCTCGACGACTGCCTCGCCGAGCGCGAGCCGGCCGAACCGTACGGCTGCCACGGCAACGCCTACGACGTGGTGCTGGACTCCCACGGCCGGATCATGCGGATCGGCGAGGTCGGGGGCCCCTCGGGCACTCCCTGACGGCGCTCCGCCGGCCCATACGGTGTAGAGCCGCCTCTCAACTGTTGGTATTCCGCTGCGCTACGCGCATCGACCGGGCCGCAGCTGGGGGCTTTTGACGTTCGATACGTTCACGTGGGCCTTCCTTGGGACTGGTCTTACCTTCTCCGTCGTTGACCCGGTTTCGGCGGCGGTGCTTTGCTTCCGGCCGTCGGCGGTGACCGGCCTCCGATCCCCGCGCCACTGACGGTCCTTGGCGGACCGTCGGCTCGCCGGCCTGCCGCCGTCGCTCCTCCCACGTCGTCCCCCACAGTGCCGTCGCGCCGCACCCGGGCGCGGCCGGCACCAGAGAGGAACCCTCACGATGGGCATCTCCCCCACCTCCCGCCGGATGCGGCTGCGGGCCCTGACCGGGCTCAGCGCCCTCGCGCTGGCCGCCGCGGGCTTCGCCGCCGCCCCGGCCGCCCAGGCCGCCCAGGACGACCGCCCGGCCGGCGAGTTCGCCGGGCAGCCGCACCCCTACCGGCACGGCGCGCACCCGACCAAGGAGGCCGGCAACTCGGCCAAGCCGGCGGCCGCCAACCTCCGCTACGGCGGCGGCGTGGACGGCATCGGCGTCACCACCGGCGCGCCGAAGGTCTACCTGATCTTCTGGGGCTCCCAGTGGGGCACCCAGGGCACCAACTCCGCCGGCTACACCACGCTGTCGGGAGACCCGAAGGGCGAGGCCGTCCGGGCGCAGCAGCTGTTCAAGGGCCTCGGCACCAACAGCGAGACCTGGTCCGGCGTCATGACCCAGTACTGCGAGGGCGTCGCCGCGGGCGCGACCAGCTGCCCGACCGGCTCCACCCACGTCGGCTACCCGACCGGCGGCGCGCTGGCCGGCGTCTGGGTCGACGAGTCCGCCGCCGCGCCGAGCCAGGCCAGCGGCTTCCAGCTGGCCTCCGAGGCCGTGAAGGCCGCCGGGCACTTCGGCAACACCACCGCCGCCTCCAACCGCAACGCGCAGTACGTGGTGCTGTCGCCGACCGGCACCCACCCGGACGGCTTCAACACCCCGAACGGCGGCTTCTGCGCCTGGCACGACTACAACGGCGACACCACCCTGTCCGGCGGCGCCGCCCCCTCCCCGTACGGTGACGTGGCGTTCACCAACGACCCGTACGTGACCGACATGGGCACCTCCTGCGGCCAGAACTACGTCAACAGCGGCAGCGCGGGCACCCTGGACGGCGTGACCATCGTGTACGGCCACGAGTACTCGGAGACCATCACCGACCAGAACCCGGCGGGCGGCTGGACCGACTCGACCGGCTACGAGAACGCCGACAAGTGCTCCTGGAACGGTGTCGGCGGGACGGGCGGCGCGCAGAACGTGACGTTCGCGACGGGCTCCTTCGCCATGCAGGGCACCTGGTCGAACGGCGTCAGCGGGTGCCAGGTCTCGCACGCGATCGTGCACTGACGACGCTGAGCTCCCGAGCTCCCGAGTTCCTGAACGCCGGAGCACCGGAGCACCGGAGCACCTGAACGCCGGAGCACCGGAGCACCGGAGCACCTGAGCGCCGGAGCACCTGAGCGCCGGGGTGGGCCGTGCGGGCCCGCCCCGGCGCTTGCCGTCACGGGGCGACCAGGCCGAACTCGTAGGCCTGGATGACCAGATGGACCCGGTCGCGGGCGTCGAGCTTGGTGAACAGCCGGGCGACGTGGGCCTTGGCGGTGGCCACGCTGATGGTGAGCTCCGCGGCGATCTCGGCGTTGGACAGGCCCCGGCCGACCAGGGTGAGCACCTCGCGCTCGCGCTCGGTGACGGCCTCGGCGACCGGCCTGCGGGGCCGGGCCGGGCCCTGCGGGCGGGCGGCGAACTCGCCGATCAGCCGGCGGGTGATGCCGGGGGCCAGCAGGGCGTCCCCGGCGGCGACCACCCGGATGCCGTCCAGGATGGTCTCCAGGGAGAGGTCCTTGACCAGGAAGCCGCTCGCCCCGGCGCGCAGCGCGCCGTACACGTAGTCGTCGTCGTCGAAGGTGGTGAGGACGAGGACGTTGGTGGGCAGGTCCGGGTCGGCGGTGATCCGGCGGGTGGCCTCGATGCCGTCCGTACCCGGCATCCGGATGTCCATGACGGCGACGTCGGGGCGCAGCCGGGCGACCAGTTCGACGGCCTCGGCGCCGTCGCCGGCCTCGCCGACCACCTCCAGGTCGGGGGCGTCGGCGATCAGCACCCGCAGGCCGGTGCGGATGAGCGGCTGGTCGTCGGCCAGGACGACGCGGATCACGGCGCCACCTCCAGGGCGGTCTCGGTGGAGGCCTCGCGGGAGGCCTCGGCGGGCGTCCCGTCGCGGGTCTCGGCGGGTGTCCCGCCGGGGGTCTCGGCGGGCATCCCGTCGCGGGTCTCGGCGGGGACGGGTTCGGGGAGCGGCAGTCGGGCGGCGACCAGGAAGCCGCCCCCGGAGCGCGGGCCGGCGCTGAACTCGCCGTGCAGCAGGGCGACCCGCTCGCGCATGCCGGCCAGGCCGTAGCCGCTACCGGGGGTCGTGGTGGGCACCCCGGCGCCCTGGTCGACGACGGTGACGGCGAGCTCCCGGGATCCGTACTCGACGGTGACGTGGCAGTCGCGGGTGCCGGCGTGCTTGACCACGTTGGTGACCGCCTCCTGGACGATCCGGTAGGCGGCCAGGTCCACCTCGGGCGGCAGGGTACGGGCCGCGCCGCGCCGGGTGAGCGCCACCCGCACCCCGGCGCCCGCCGCCCTCGCCACCAGCCGGTCCAACTCGCCCAGCCCGGGCGCCACTTCGAGTGGTGCGGACTCCCCCTCGCCCTCCCGCAGCGCGCCGAGCATCCGGCGCAGCCCGGCCAGGGTCTCCCGGCTGGTGGCCTCGATCGCGGTGAGCGCGTTGCGGGTCTCGGCGGGCTGGGTGTCCATGACCCGGCTGCCCATGCCGGCCTGGATCGCGATGATGCCGATGTTGTGGGCCACCATGTCGTGCAACTCGCGGGCGATCCGCAGCCGTTCGGCGGTGATGGCCTGCTCGGCGGCCCGGCCGCGCAGCGCCTCGGTGTGGGCGCGGCCCTGGCGCACGGTGTTGCCGACCAGCCAGGCGATCAGCGTGGTCGCGGCGAAGCCCGCGTAGGCGAGCGGGTTGACAGGGTAGCCCTCGACGGCGCCCCAGGCCTGCAGTCCGGCGAGGGTGGCGAGCGGCAGGGCCAGGGCGCTCAGCGAGACCCGCCGGGAGCGGGTGGCCGCGCAGTAGCCGACCACCGAGTCGGCGATCAGGAACTGGAGCGGCCCGGTCTCCGGGACGCCCCACATCCCGAGCGCGAAGACGCCGCCCGCGAGCGCCACCGCGATGGCCGGCAGCGGCAGCCGGACCAGCAGCGCCGCCACCAGGGTGGTGACCACCGCGGTGACCACCAGCGGCATGTCCTCGGGGTTGCCGTGGTAGTCGAACAGGTGGCGCAGCTCGTCCTCGCGCGTGAAGAACCGGAACACCACCAGGGACGTCCACAGCGCGCCCACCCACACGCCCGCGGGCAGGCGCCTGAGCAGCGGCGGACGGTGTTCGGTGATCATGCCGCGATGGTAGCGGCGGGCCGGGAGACGGCACATCGGCCCGGGGGCGTAATCCCCGGGGCCACCGCGGTGGCCCGCGGTTGTGTCCCGCGGCCCGATGCCCGGGGCGGGCGCGGGCGGCAGCGTTGTCGCCGTGATCGAGATCGAGCGACTGACCAAGCGGTACGGCGCCACCACGGCCGTCGACCGGCTGACCTTCACCGTCCGCCCGGGCACGGTGACCGGCTTCCTCGGCCCCAACGGCGCCGGCAAGTCCACCACCCTGCGGATGATCCTGGGCCTCAACACCCCCACCGCGGGCACCGTCACCGTGGCAGGGGTGCCCTTCACCGGCCGGCCGCGCGGCCTGCGGCACGTCGGCGCCCTGCTGGACGCGGGCGACGTGCACGGCGGACGCAGCGCCCGGGCGCACCTGTCGGCGCTGGCCCGGAGCAACCGCATCCCGCTCGGGCGGGTGGACGAGGTGCTGGCGGAGGTCGGCCTCGGCAAGGCCGCCGGGCGGCGGATCGCCGGCTACTCGCTGGGCATGAAGCAGCGCCTGGGCATCGCCGGCGCGCTGCTCGGCGACCCGCCGGTGCTGCTGTTCGACGAGCCGCTGAACGGGCTGGACCCGGAGGGCGTGCACTGGGTGCGCGGGCTGTTCCGGCGGCTCGCGGACGAGGGACGGACGGTGTTCGTCTCCAGCCACATGATGGCGGAGATGGAACACACCGCGGACCGGCTGGTGGTGATCGGCCGCGGCCGGCTCATCGCGGACGAGGGCCTGGCGGATTTCTCGGCCCGCGACGCGGTCTCCTCGGTGGCCGTACGGACACCCGAACTCACCTCGCTGGCCGAGGTGTTGCGCGCCGAGGGAGCGGAAGTACGGCTGGCGGAGCCGCGGTTCGGGATCGTCACGGGGATGCCGGCCGCGCGGATCGGCGAACTCGCGCTGCGGCACGGCGTGGTGCTGCACGAACTGGCCGCCCGGACGTCGTCGCTGGAGTCGGCGTTCATGTCCCTGACCGCCGACAGTGTCGACTACCCGGCTGGAGAAGCCCGATGAGCACCACGATCCCTGGCTCCGACGCCGGTTCCACCGCGGACCCGGCACCGCGGTTCCTCGACCTGCTCGCCGCCGAGTGGATCAAACTGCGCTCGCTGCGCTCCACCTACTGGGTGCTGGCACTGGCCTCGCTGGTGGCGATCGCGGTCGACGTGAACGCCGTCCACACCGACCTGACGTACATCGACCACCCGCCGCCGCGGATGCCCGGCCAACCGCCGCACACGTACGACCCGCTGTTCCACGGCCTCAACGGCATCGCGAGCGACCTGATGGCGGTCGCGGCCGGCAGCCTCGGGGCGATCGCCGTGTTCGGCGAGTACACCACCGGCCTGATCCGCACCACCTTCGCCGCCGTACCGGACCGGCGGGGCGTGATCGCGGCCAAGGTGGTGGTGATCGGCGCGATCACCGCGCTCGCCGGGCTGGTGGTCTCGACGGTGTCCTTCTTCACCGTCAACGCGATGCTGGCCTCCCGGCACCTCGGCCTCTCCATCGCCGACGACGGCTGCCTGCGGGCCGTGCTCGGCTTCGCGGCGATCGTGCCGGTCTGCGCGCTGATCGGGATGGCGCTGGGCGCGCTGCTGCGGCACGCCACCGCCTCGATCGTCTCGCTGGTGCTGGTGCTGTTCATCCTGCCGATGCTGTTCGGCGGGGACCGATACCGGTGGCTGAAGGAGATCGGCACCCACCTGCCGACCGCCACCGTGCAGCGGCTGACCATCAACCCCGCCTCCACGACCACGATGGGGAAGTACGCGCCGAGCGTGCTGGACTCGTGGATCACCATGGGGGCCTGGGGCGTGGCCGCGGTGGTGGTGACGGTGGTCGTGGTGCGGCGCCGGGACGTGTGAATCCGTCTCCCCGGCCCGGGCCGGAGCCTCATCGGCCCAGGCCGGAGCCTCGGCCCAGGCGGGAGCCTCGTCGGCCCGGGCCGGGCGGCCGCCCTCAGTCCAGGCCGAGCCGCCGCGCGGTCGCGGCGGGCAGCCGGTACGGGCGCTCGGGCGGCAACAGCCGCTGCGCCTTCGCCACCTGCCCGCCGTGGACCAGCGCGGCGATCCGCCGCACCCGCGGGGTGAGGTCGGTGAGTCCGACGACCCACTCCTCGGCGTAGGCGCGGATCAGCCCGCGGCCGATGCCCACCTGGATGCTGTAGTGGTTCAGCGCCGCCCCGCGCAGCGACCGCTCCGGGTCCCACTGCACATGGACCTCGGCCCGGGCCAGCTCGTCCGGGGGCGCGGTGGTCAGGACGGCGCGGGCGAGCGCCTCCTCCCAGCCCTCCCGGGTGATCCGGACGGCCAGCACCCTGGTCTGGCCGGGCTTCTGCGCCCAGTTGCTGCGGTGCATCAGCCAGCGGAACGAGGGCTTGATCCACGTCATCCGGTGGAAGCCGAACGGCGCCACGAACCGGCCCGCCGCCAGCGCCGCGTCGGCGACGGCCGGCGGATAGGCCTGGTAGAGCACGATCGTCCGCTCGTCGTGGTCGGCGCGGACCTCCCGCAACGCGCTCATCCCCCGGCACCCCCTTCGCCTCGCCGGCCCCTCCCCCGGCACGCTGCCAGCGCGGGGCGGGGCGACGCAACGGGATTACGGGGCGGTGCGGGGGGACTGCCGGGCGGTGCGGGGGGGCCGCTGCCAGGCGGGTGCGGGGGGCGCTGCCGGGCAGTGCGGGGGCCGGCTGCCAGGCGGTGCGGGGGCCGCTGCCGGGCTGTGGGAGGGACCACCGGCGAGCGCTATGGCAGGTCCTGGGCACCGATCAGCCCGTGCCCGGTCCGGCGGCGGCCCGCCGGACCGGGAGGACGGCGGCGGAGAGGCGCCCGGGGCCGTCGGTCCGCAGCACCTCACGAGCCCGCTCCTCGGCCGACTGCCGCTGGGCCCCGTTCGGGTCGAAGACCGCCTCGACGGCCGGACGGCCGGTTGCGGGTGCAGACGGAAAGTTACGGGCCCGCTCCCGCGCTCCTCCCAGGCCGCGTACGGGCCGCCCGGGTCGTCCCCCGGCGGACCCGCCGGCCCTTCGGCTCATCTGGCTCCTCCGGGGAGCCACACGCGCGTCGGCTCATCGCCCGCCGGCCTACGGCTCGGCACGCGGCGGCGGGCCCTCGGCTCAGACGGCGGCCGCCTTGGTGCGGAAGGCGCCGAGGGTGGCGGCCGGGACGCCGCAGCCGGGGAGGAAGGACGCGGCGCCGCCGTGGTGGGTGCGGACGCGGTCGAGGAACACCGACATGGCCTCGGCCGGGGCCTCCAGGAGGGGCGCGGGGATGGTGAGGTTGCGGCCCTGGGAGTCGGTGACGCGGGAGGTGGTGTGGTTGTTGAGGGCGGTGCGGTGGCGCTCGGCGAGGCCGGCGAAGATCTGCGGGAGGGCGTCGGCGGTGCGGGTGTAGTCCGCGACGATGTGCTCGGCGGGGACGTCGAGGAGATCCAGCAGCAGGGCGGTCAGCAGGCCGGTGCGGTCCTTGCCGGCGGCGCAGTGCAGCAGGACGGCGCCGGGGCGGACGGCGGCGTCGACGGCGGCGGCCACCGCGTCGGGCGCGGACTCGGCCAGCAGGACGTAGAAGTCGCCTAGGTCGGCGGCCGTGGCCATGGTGCTCATCCGCGCGGTGAGGGCGTCGGTGGCCGGGTTCACCGGGGCGGCGACGACGGCTATGCCGGCGGCCTCGGCGGCGGCCCAGTCGGCGGGGTCGGTCTCCCGCGGGTCCCGCAGGTCCACGATGGTGCGGATGTCGCAGCCGCGCAGCTGGGTGACGGTGGCCTCGTCGGCGGCCGGGAACGGCTGGGCGGAGCGGTACAGCACACCGGGACGGACCCGCCGGCCCTCGGGGTCGCCGAGGGTGGCGGCGTCGCGGAAGTTGACCAGGGACATGCGGGGCCTTTCGGTGGGGCCGCACCCGGGACGAGACGGGGGCTCCGGAGGCGGGGCACGGCGGCGACGTCTTGGATGTGTAACGCCTCCGGGGGCCGCCCGGCAAGCCCGGACCGGTGCATCCCTCCATCGCCCCCGTCGGCGGGCCACGGCGACCCGGCGCCGTACGGGCGCTGCGCGGGCGCCGCACGGGCGCCGCACGGGCGGCGGCGGATCGACGGCGGTGGCGCGCGCTCCGGCCGGCCGGGCTGTCCGCGACCGTTCGCCCGGACCGTCCGGGACTGTCTGCCCGGGCTGGCCCGCGACCGCTCGCGAGGGCCGCCGCAGCCGTCCCGACCTGGGACGTCCCTGATAAATTCAGCGCCGAAACACCAGGCCGTACGGGGGATGGCAGGACACGGTGATCGAGGGTAACGACTACGACATACCCACCGAGCTGGCCGAGGTCTACCTCGTGCTGCTCGCCGACGTCTCCAGAACCGGCCGGCTGCTGCGCCGCGAGGAGCTGGAGCGCCTGCGCAAGCTGGGCGAGCACTGCGCGGAGGCCGGGTACGGGCTGCGCGAGGTGGTCGCGCACTGCCTGGCCGCGGCCCGGCGGGCCTGGCAGACCCTGCCCGGGACGACCGCCGCGAGCAGCGTCAGCGAGCTGCGTCGGATGGGCGACGCGGTGCTCGGCGCCACCGACGCCGCGCTGGCCGCGCTGGGCGAGGGCCACGAGCGGGCGCAGCGCCTGGCCGTCCGCCAGGAGGAGGCGGCGCGGCGGGAGTTCATCGACGACCTGCTGTTCGGCCGCAGTGACCTCGGGCTGCTCGCGGAGCGCGCGGAGCGCTTCGGGCTGCGGCTGGCGGGCGCGTACACGGTGGCCGTCGCGGTGGGCGACGAGCCGTTCGCGGACGTGCATCCGCTGGTGCACCGGGTGGAGCGGGAGCTGAGCGGGCGGTTCGGCGAGCGGGACGCGCTGCTGGCCAGCAAGGACGGCCGGATGGTCTGCATCGCCCCCGACTCCGAGCGGGCCGTGCTGGAGGCCTTCGCCGAGCTGGCGCTGCGTCCCGGGCCGGGCTACCAGCCGGTGCGCCGGGTGGCGACCGGCCGCCGCCACTCGGGGCCCAGCGGGGTGCTGCGCAGCTACGAGGAGGCGCTGGACGCGCTGGACTACGCGCACCGGCTGGACCTGCCGGCCCGGCAGCTGCGGGCCGAGGAGCTGCTGGTCTTCCCGGTGCTGATGCGCGACCGGGCCGCCATGGCCGACCTGGTGCGCAGCGTGCTCGGCCCGCTGACCGAGGCGCGCGGCGGTGCGCGGCCGCTGCTGGACACCATCGTGGTGCAGGCGGAGGCCGCGTACGTGAACGCGGAGGCGGCGCGCCGGCTGGGCCTGAGCGTGCGCACCCTGGGCTACCGGCTGGAGCGGATCAAGACGCTCACCGGGTACGACCCGGCGGACGCGCTCCAGCGCTTCACCCTGGAGACGGCGGCCATGGGGGCACGGCTGTTGAACTGGCCGGAACAATCGCTGTAGTTCCGGCCACTACGGCTGCAGTGCCGGACACTACGGTTGCAGTGTCGTTCACTGCGGTTGTAGTTCCATCCTCGCGATTCCGTACCGCCTCCGCGGCCCCGCGGCGCCAAACCCGCGGGGCTCCGTTGCGGCCGTCCGGCGGTCGTCCTGTTGCCCGGTTGTTGCAGTGTCACGCGGGCCGTGCGTACCAGGGTGTCAAGAGGGCGTAAAGATTGCCGGATCCTGGCAATGTGCGGCCGCGCCCGGCACTGCCATGATCTCCCCGGCACCGAAGCACGGTGCCGTCGGAAGGGCGGGGGAGGGTGGCCGGGATGGAGGGATTCTTCGCGGCCGCGCTGGCCTTTCCGACGGCGCTGTTCAGCTTCGCGCTGGTGGTGGTGGTCGGGTACTGGCTGCTGATGCTGTTCGGCGGCCTGGTGCCCGGCGCCGTGCACGGGGGACACGGCGCCGGGCACCACGTGGACGTCGGGCACCCGGGGCACCATCTGGGTGCCGAGCACGGGGGACACGCCGGACACGTCACGGACGCCGGTCACGGGGGACACGGTCACGGTGGGCACGGTGCCGGGGGGCACGATGCCGACGGGGGATCCGACCGGAACGGCTCCGGCCACCACGCGGGCGTGCTGGACGCGCTGGGGCTGGGCGGGGTGCCCGTGACGGTGGCGGTGTCGCTGCTGGTCGCGATCGCCTGGTTCGTCAGCCTGGCCGGCACCGTCCTCACCTCGGGGGCACCGGCGCGCGGCGGCGTGTTCGCCGTCGCGCTGGTCGCCTCCTGGGCGGGCACCCGGGCGCTCGTCCGGCCGCTGTCGCGGCTGTTCCCGCAGGACCGGCCGGCTACCCGGGGGGACTTCGTCGGCCGGGTCTGCGTGATCCGGACCGGCCGGGTGACGGCCGACTTCGGGCAGGCCGAGGTCACCGCGGAGGACGGCTCCACCGCGACCGTCCAGGTCCGTACGGCGGAGCCCGAACCGGCTCTGACGGCCGGGCGGACCGCCCTGATCTTCGACTACGACGCCGAGGGCGAGCACTTCCTGGTGGCGCCCTTCGATCCGCCGTCCGTCACCTGACGCCCGTCCCGCCGGTTCACCGACGCTCGCTTTCCCCTTCCCTCCCGCCTTCATCGCACCTCTCTTCGTCTTCTTCTCTTCGCACCAACTCGCCATCTCGTCAAAGGACTCCGTGATGGACACCATCGCCGTGGGTTTCGGCGTGCTCGTCGCCGTCGTGCTGCTCATCCTGCTCGCCATGCTGCTGTTCGTGGGCCGCCTGTTCCAGAAGGTCGAGCAGGGCAAGGCACTGATCGTCTCCCGGACGAAGAAGGTGGACGTGACCTTCACCGGCGCGATCGTCCTCCCGGTGCTCCACAAGGCCGAGTTGATGGACATCACCGCCAAGACGGTGGAGATCCACCGGGCCGGCCGGGACGGCCTGATCTGCCGCGACAACATCCGCGCGGACATCCGGATCTCGTTCTTCGTCCGGGTCAACAAGACCGTCGAGGACGTCATCAAGGTCGCGCAGTCGATCGGCACCGCCCGGGCCAGCGACCCGCAGGCGATCCAGGAGTTCTTCGCGGTCAAGTTCGCCGAGGCGCTCAAGACCGTCGGCAAGCAGCTGGACTTCACCGACCTGTACACCCACCGGCACGAGTTCCGGGACCAGATCATCGCGGTCATCGGCACCGACCTCAACGGCTACACCCTCGAGGACGCGGCCATCGACCACCTGGAACAGACCCCGATGAGCCAGCTGGACTCCGACAACATCCTGGACGCCCAGGGCATCCGCAAGATCACCGAGCTGACCGCGATCGAGCACGTGCGCACCAACGAGTACCAGCGCAACGAGCAGAAGGAGATCACCCGGCAGAACGTGGACGCCCGGGAGGCCGTCCTGGAGCTGGAGCGCCGGCAGGCCGACGCCGAGATCCGCCAGCGCCGCGAGATCGAGACCCTGCGGGCCAAGGAGGACGCGGTGATCGCCCGGGTGCAGGAGGAGGAGCGGCTCAACGCCCAGACCGCCTTCCTGCGCACCGAGGAGCTGCTCGGGGTGCAGCGGGAGAACCAGGCCCGCGAGGTCGCGGTGGCGCAGAAGAACCGCGAGCGGGTGATCGCGGTGGAGAACGAGCGGATCGAGAAGGACCGCCTGCTGGAGGTCGTCGGCCGCGAGCGGGAGACCGAACTGGCCACGATCGCCAAGGCGAAGGAGGTCGAGTCCGCCAAGCGCGAGGTCGCCGACGTGGTCCGCGAGCGGGTCGCGGTGGACCGCACCGTCGCCGAGCAGGAGGAGGCCGTCAAGACCCTGCGCGCCACCGAGGAGGCCGAGCGCGTCCGCAAGGCCGTCGTGATCCAGGCCGAGGCCGAGGCGCAGGAGAAGCTCGTCAAGGACATCAAGGCCGCCGAGGCCGCCGAGCAGGCCGCCGCGCACAAGGCCCGCGAGGCGCTGGTGATGGCCGAGGCCCGGCAGCAGGCCGCCGAGCTGGACGCGGCCGCCAAGATCCGGATGGCCGAGGGCATCCGGGCGGAGGCCGCCGCCGAGGGGCTGGCCCGGGTCCAGGTCCGCGAGCAGGAGGCCGCGGCGGTGGAGAAGGTCGGCCGCGCCGAGGCCGCCGTCCAGGCCGAGAAGGCGAAGGCCGCCGCGTTGGAGATCGGCGGGAAGCTGAAGGCCGAGGCCGAGGGCCTGACCGAGAAGGCCGCGGCGATGGCCAAGCTGGACGAGGCCTCGCGAGGGCACGAGGAGTACCGTCTGCGGCTGGCCGCCGAGAAGGACGTCCGGCTGGCCGGGCTGGACACCCAGCGGCAGATCGCCGAGGCCCAGGCGGCGCTGGTCGCGGCCGGGCTGGAGAAGGCGAAGATCGACATCGTCGGCGGGGACTCGGTGTTCTTCGACCGGCTGGTGCAGTCGGTGACGGCAGGCAAGAGCGTGGACGCCTTCATCGGCCACTCGCAGACCGCGCAGACCCTGGCCGGCCCCTGGCTGGACGGGCGGGCGAGCTTCACCGAGGACCTCACCCGGGTGCTCTCCTCGGTCTCCACGGCGGACGTGCAGAACCTGACGGTGTCCGCCCTGCTGATGAAGCTGATCGGCTCCGGCGCCGGCGACCAGGCCGGGCAGCTGCGCCAACTGCTGGACTCGGCACGGAAGCTGGGCGTCGCGGAGACCCCGATCGGGGCACTGGCCGGCGGCCTCGCCGCGGCCAACGGCTCCAAGTGACCGGCCGAGCGGTCACGTCAGCCGACCCACCCGGGCCGAGCGACCCACCCGGGCCGAGCGCCCCCCGGGCCGAGCGGCCCACCCGGACCGAGCGTTTGGCCCGGGCCGACCGTTTCACCTGATTCAACCCGCTTCAACCGAGGAACGTGACCGTGACCGTGGACGCCCTCGACGCCCGGCTCGACGCCGGCACCTACGAGGTCCTGCGCGACCGGCTGGCCCGAGCCGCCGCCGAACTCGCCGACCGGGCCCAGGCGTTGAATGCCCGCCGGGTCGCCGAGTTCGGCGGCGGGGAGCTGCGGCTGGCCGGCACCGGGCGGCTCACCACCGCCCGGGCCTGCCTGCCGCAGGATCTCACCGCCGCCGGCGGGCAGCTGCTGCTCGGCACCCGCCCGGCCCAACCCGCCGACGGCGACGAGGACTTCACCGACGTTCTCGGCCTGCACCACCCCGACCTCTCCCCGGCGCCCGCCGAGGGCACCCTGCTGGACGACCCCCGGCTGCGCCAGGACCTCGCCGACCTGCGCCGCTACTTCCGCGACGCCCGGCTGGAGCGGCTGCGCCCGGTGGACGGCCGACTGCTCGCCGTCTTCCGCACCGGCCCGGCCGCCACCGACGTCCGGGTGCTGCGCTGGCGCCTGGACGGCGGCCTCGCCGACGGCGCCCGGCCGTCCTATCTGGACGGGCGCGGTGAGCGCGACCACACCCCCGCCGCCGGCCAGCAGCTGCCCTGGACCACGCTCACCCGGGACGACCAGCTGCCCGCCGGTCCGGGCCGCCCGCCCCGCGCCGACCTCGCCGGCGAGCTGCTGGTCGGCGTCGACGGCGGCCGGCTGACCATCGCCGCCCCGGACGGCCGGGAGCTGCACCGCGAACCGCTCGCCGAGGCCCTCCAGACCCTCGCCGACGCCCGGATCGCCCACGCCCGGCTCGGCACCCTGCTGCTGGTGCGGGTGCGCCCGTACCAGGAGGAGACCGAGCGGCACCTGGTGGTCCACCTGCCCACCGGCACCGTCACCCGGATCGACGCGCTCGGCCAGGCCTGCCTGCGGCTGCCCGCCGACCAGGGCGTCGCCTTCCCCGGCGGCTGCCACCTGGTGGACGGCACCGTGCGCACCTTCGACCAGCCGGTCGACGGCCTGGTGTACGAGCGCACCGTCCTGTCGCCCAACGGCGAGGACGTGCTGTACGAGTTCCGCTCCCCCGTCGACGGCCGCGCCCTGCTCCAGCCGTACAACAGCGTCCGCCAGGAGGCCGCCGCCCCGCTGCCCTGCCAGGGCTACGCGCTGCTCGCCGACGGCACCCTGATCGCCCTGCGCCCGGCCGAGGACGGGCCGACCCGGCTGCACCCCGTCCAGCTCTGGCAGACCCCGTTCACCAGCGAGCGCTTCGCCGCCGAACAGCCTTCCGGCAGCGGCCCGTTGGCCCGGATCGGCAACGCCGACCTGGTCCGCGGCCTGGCCGACTGCCTGGCCCTGGCCCGGCTGGCCGCGGCCGGCGCCGACACCCCGGCCGGCCACCAGGCCGTCCTCGCCGCCTGCACCCGCACCGCCGACCGGCACCACTGGCTCGGCCAGAGCGGCCTCGGCGACCTCGCCGCGCCGCTCGCCGAGATCCGCGACACCGCCCGCCAGGTCGTCGCCGAGTACGAGGCCGTCGCCCAGCTCACCGCGCACGCCGCCCGGCGGACCGACGAGGCCGCCGAGCACGTCGAGGGCCTGCTGCGCACCGCCCGCGGCGAGACGCTGGCCGACGCCGCCGAGTGGGTCGACCGGCTGGCCGGGCTGCGCCGCGCCCAGGGGCGCGTCGAGGCGCTGCGCGAGCTGCCGCGCGCCGACGTCCAGCGGATCGACGCGCTCGCCGCGCACCTCGCCGACGGTCTGGCGGAGGCCGCCGACCGCGCCGTCGTCCAACTCGCCGAACCGGCCGCCTTCGAGCCGCACCGGCGTCGGGCCGGCGAACTCGCCGAGCGCTGCGCCGCCATCGCCACCGCCGCCGAGGCCGAGCCGCTGGGGCTCGAACTCGGCACCCAGAGCGAGGCGTTGCAGACCGTCTCGGAGCTGGTCGGCACCCTCGACCTGGCCGACGCCACCACCCGCACCGCGATCCTCGACCGGCTCGCCGACGTCCTGGGGCTGCTCAACCGGGCCCGGTCCGTGCTGACCGTGCGCCGCCGCGAGCTGCGCACCCGCGAGGCCGCCGCCGAGTTCGCCGCCGAGACCGCCCTGCTCGGCCAGGCCACCACCGCCGCGCTCGCCGCCGCCGACACCCCCGAGGCCTGCGACGAGCAGCTCGGTCGACTGCTGCTGCGGATCGAACAGTTGGAGACCCGCTTCGCCGACGCCGACCCGGCCCTCGGCGAGCAGCTCACCGCCCGGCGCACCGAGATCCACGACGCGCTCACCGCCCGCCGCCAGCACCTGTTGGAGGAGCGGGCCCGGCGCGCCGACCGGCTGGCCGCCTCCGCCGGGCGCGTCCTCGACACCCTGCACCGCCGGCTGGCCGCGCTGGACTCCGCCGAGGAGATCGAGGCGGCCTTCGCCGCCGACCCGACGGCCGTCAAACTCCGCGACCTCGCCGGGCAGTTGACCGCGCTCGGCGATCGGGTCCGGGCCGAGGAGCTGACCGGACGGCTGCGCGCCGCCCGTGGCCGCGCCCACCGGGCCCTGCGCGACCGCGCCGAACTCGCCGGGGACGGCCCGGGCACCCTGCGGCTGGGCCGGCACCTGTTCGCCGTCACCACCCAGCGGCCCGAACTCGCCCTGGTGCCCTGGCGCGGACGCCCCGCCTTCACCCTGACCGGCACCGACTACCGCTCCCCCGTCACCGACCCGGCCTTCGCCGCCACCGAGCGGTACTGGGACCGCCCGCTGCCCTCGGAGACCCCGCAGCTGTACCGCGCCGAGTACCTCGCGGCGAGCCTGCTGTCGGCCGCCGAGGCCGGGTCGCCGCCTGCGGACGGCGACCTGCTGGAGTACGTCCGGCGGGCCGCCGAGCAGCGCCCGGACGAGGGCTACCAGCGCGGCGTGCACGACCACGACGCCGCGCTGCTGCTCCGCGCCCTGCTCCGACTCGACGCCGAGGCCGGACTGCTGCGCCACCCGGCGGCCGCCCGGGCCGCCGCGCAGCTGTACTGGGCGCACGGCACCGACGAGCGACAGCGGCTGCTCTGGCACACCCGGGCCCGCTCGCTGGGCCTCGCCCGGGACGCCTTCGGCGGCGCCCCGGCACCGGCCGCGCTGGAAGCGCTGGCCTCGCTCGCCGACGAACTCACCGCCGCCGTCGCCGACTTCGCCCCGGGAGCGGAGCCCGCCGGGCCCTACCTGGTGGCCGAACTGGCCGCCGCCGCACCCACCTTCGCCCACTCGGCGGGCGCCGCCGCACTGCTCGACAAGTTCCGCGCCGCCCCCGAGTCGGCCGGCCTCACCGAAGCGCTGGCCGCACTGCCCGAGGAGCCCGCGCTGCTGCCCGTACGGCGCCAACTCGCCACCACCTGGCTGGAGTCCGGATCGGTCGACGCCGATCCGGCCGACCTCGCCGAGGCCGCCGCCGCACTGCTCTGCCCGTCCCTGCCGCGCCGGCCCGCCGAGGGGGCCGTGGGCGCCAGGGTCACCGGCCTGCTCGGCGACCACCCGCGGCTCACGGGCGGGGCACTCGACCTGCGACTGGACGAACTACTCGCCAGGGTACGGGAGTTCGAGAAGATCGAGATGCCCGGCTACCGGGCCTACCAGCGGCTGCGCGGCGACCTGCTGGCCGCCGAGCACGCCCGGCTGCGGCTCGACCAGTACCGGCCCGCCCCACTCAACGGCTTCGTCCGCAACCGGCTCATCGACCAGGTGTACCTGCCGCTGGTCGGCGACAACCTCGCCAAGCAGCTCGGCACCGCCGAGTCCGGCGGGCCGGTCGACCGCAGCGGCCTGCTGCTGCTGGTCTCCCCGCCCGGCTACGGCAAGACCACCCTGGTCGAGTACCTCGCCGAGCGGCTCGGCCTGCTGCTGGTCTCCGTCAGCGGCCCCGCGCTCGGCCACCGGGTCACCTCGCTGGACCCGGCCGAGGCCCCCGACGCCACCTCCCGGCGCGAGCTCGAGAAGCTCAACTTCGCCCTGCACGCGGGCGACAACGTGCTGCTCTACCTGGACGACGTCCAGCACACCTCGCCCGAGTTCCTCCAGCGCTTCATCCCGCTGTGCGACGCCCAGCGCCGGATCGACGGCGTCTGGGACGGCGAGGCCCGCGAGTGGGACCTGCGCGGCAAGCGCTTCGCCGTGGTCATGGCCGCCAACCCGTACACCGAGTCCGGCCGCCTCTTCCGGCTGCCCGACATGCTCGCCAACCGCGCCGACGTGTGGAACCTGGGCGACGCCGTCGCCGGACGCGAGGACCTCTTCGCGCTCAGCTTCGTCGAGAACGCCCTGCCCGCCAACTCCCACCTGGCCCCGCTCGCCACCGCCGAACGCACCGACCTGGACACCCTGCTCGCCCGTGCCTGCGGCCTGCCCGGCGGCACCCTGGCCGGAGCCTGGCCCGCCGCCGAGGCCGAGCGGATGACCGCCGTCCTGGCCGGCCTGCTCCACCTGCGCTCCACCGTGCTGGCCGTCAACCGCGCCTACCTCGCCTCCGCCGCCCAGGACGACCGCGCCCGCACCGAGCCCCCCTTCCTCCTCCAGGGCTCCTACCGCAACATGGCCAAGCTCGCCCAACGCCTCGACCCCGCCCTCACCCGCCCCGAACTCGACGCCCTCCTCACCGACCACTACCGCGCCGAGGCCCAGCCCCTGGGCGCCGACGCCGAGGCCCAACTCCTCAAGCTGGCGGAGCTCCGGGGCGTCCTCACCGAGGAACAGGCGGCCCGCTGGGCGGAGCTGAAGCGCTCCTGGCGGTCACGTGCCGGCACGGATGCCATCCACAGGTTCGCGCCGTAGGTCGAGGCCTGGCACTTCGCGCTCGAACACTCGAGGTGATCAGACCGGTCTTTCGCGAGCCATCTTCATCACATGACCACACGATTCCCTCCATCGGGGAATCCGCGCGCATCGTCGGATAATTGGCGCCGCCGGGCGGGTAGCCAGGTGCCATGGGTGCTGAGGGGCTCGATCTGGCCGGGCTGCGCAGGGTGTACGGGCGGGCGGGGAGTCGGTGGTTCTACACCCGGGTGGCGCGCAACGCGCGGCACTGGGGGTGGACGGAGCCGGGGCAGTCGAAGTGGCGGCTGTGGCGGGCGCAGCGGCAGTTGCAGGACGTGCTGGGGCGCAAGCTGGCGCTGCCCGCGGGGGCGCGGGTGCTGGACGCCGGGTGCGGGGCCGGGGTGGTGGCGCGGGCGATGGCGGTGCGGTTCGGGCTGGAGGTGACCGGGGTCGACGTCCTGGACTTCCACCTCGCCGAGGCCCGCCGGCTCAGCGCACGGGCGCGGATGGACGGGCGGACGGCGTTCCGCTTCGGGGACTTCCACCGGCTCCCGTTCGGCGACGGGGAGTTCGACGGCGCGTACTCGATGGAGACGCTGGTCCACTCCTACGACCCGTCCCGGGCGCTGGCCGAGCTCCACCGGGTGCTGCGCCCGGGCGGCCGGCTGGTGCTGCTCGGCCCGATGTGCACCGGCCCGCTGGAGGAACTGGAGCCCGCAGCAAGGGCGTTGATCGAGCCGTTCCTGGACGCGATGACGATGACCGGCGCCAGGATCTACCACGCCGGCAACCTCTCCCGGCTGCTCGCCGGGGCCGGGTTCGAGGTCGAGGAGGCGCTGGACGGGACGCCGTACTACCTGCCGACCTCGGAGGCGGTGCACGCGTACTTCCGGCTGCCGTGGGAACTGGTGCGGCGCTTCGGCGATCCCGCCAAGTGGATCAATCTCCGCTCCACGGTGGAGATGTACGCCGTGCGCGAGCACGTCGCCTGGTACGTTCACACGGCTGTCAAGCCATCGAGGTGAACTCCGCATGGACGAGCACGCCGCCCCCTTGCCGTACCCCACCGGCTGGTTCTGCGTCGGCCGGGCCCGGGACCTGCCGCCCGGGCGGGTGCGCACCGTCCGGCTGATGGGCGAGGACGTGGTGCTGTACCGGACCCGCCGGGGCGCGGTGCGCGCGGTCGGCCCGCACTGCCCTCACCTGGGTGCGCACTTCGGGGCGGGCGGGACGGTCCGGGGCGAGGAGCTGGTCTGCCCGTTCCACGGCTTCGCGTTCGGCCCGGACGGCTCGTGCACCGGTTCGCCGGACGGCGTCCGGTTCCGGGCCTCGCTGGCGCGGCGCCACCTGTGCGAGCGGGACGACGCGTTGTTCGCCTGGTGCGGGCCGAGCGGCGGGCTGAACGGCGGACCGGGCGGCGGACCGGACGGCGGCTCGGACGGCGGCTCGCCCGCCTGGGAGCTGCCGCCGGCTCTCGGGGTGCGGCCGCTGGCGTGGTGGAGCGGGGACGTGGCCTCCCACCCCCAGGAGGTGATGGAGAACAGCGTCGACTTCCGGCACGTGCGGGTGCTGCACGGCCTGGACACCCGGGAGACCGCCCCGCCGGAGGTGGCCGGCCCGCTGTTCACCGTCCACCAGCGCACCACCACCCGGTTCCCGGGGCTGGGCGCGGTGAACCTGGAGCAGCCGGTGACGCTCGCCGGGCTCGGGATGAGCCGGATGGAGGTGGAACTGCCGCAGGTGGGCGGCACCTTGTGGGTGTGGGTGCTACCGACGCCGATCGCACCGTGGCGGACCAGGGTGCGGTTCGCCGTGACCGCCACGGTGCCGGTGCCGGGGGTCGGCGCGGCGCGGGCCGTCGACCGGGCTGCTTCCTGGGCGGCACTGCGGGCCTCGGTGCGGATCATCAAGCAGGACCGGCCGGTGCTGGCCCACAAGCGGTACCTGGCGCAGCCCCGGCTCGTGCCCGGGGAGCGTTCGATCGGGCTGTTCCGCCGCTGGGCGCGGCAGTTCTATCCCGGGTTCCACCCCGAGCCCGCCGCCGGGTTCCGCTCCGAACTCCAGGGCGAGCCCCAGGCCGGGCCCTCGAACGGTCTGCGGCCCGAACCGGACACCGCCGACTGAGCCCCGGCCGGGGCGGCCAGCGACTCCCAGACCGGATCGGGCAGTCCGGGGACGGCCCGCCCCTCGGCCTGCCAGCGCCGGGCCAGCTCGGCGTAGATGGGCGCCTCCGGTGCTTCCGGTGCGCCGGGTGCGCCGGGTGCTTCCGGCGCGTCCGGCACGTCGGGCGGGCCGGGTACCTCCGGCGCCTGCGACACCTGCGACACCTGCGGCACCTCCGGCGGCCGGTCCGGGGCATCGCGCAGGATCGTTTCCTCACCCGGTTGCCACCCCGGCCCCGGCAGCCGCCCAAAACCACTCACGCCCACCCAACGCCCCCGGCCGCACCGGGACACGGCCACGTCAACCCGGCGCGACGCAGGTCAACCCCCTGCGGGAGACGCCGGGTGCGCAGGAAGTCGGCCCACCCGACTTCCTGCGCACGTCACGCCGCCACGGCACCGCCCGGCCCCGGCACCCGGCAGGCCCCGGCACCCGCGGCGGGACCGTGGCAGGACCCCGCCGGGGCCCCGGCAGTCCCCGCTACCGCCGCCGCCCCGCCGCCAGCAGCTCGGGGACGGTGGCGAGCTTCACCCGGGGCCGCCCCTCGCTCTCGCCCCGCTCGCGTTCCGCGCGGTCCACCGCCCGCAGCTCCCGCAGCCCGACCGCGTCCGGCCGCAGGCGGCGCACCAGCCGTTCGAAGTCCCTGCGGTCGGCTTCCGGGACGGGCAGTACGCGGGCGGTCGCGTCGTCCAGCAGCGCGTCCACCGTCTCCCGTGCGCAGGCCCGGTTGGCGCCGATCCCGCCGGACGGCCCGCGCTTGGCCCAGCCCACCACGTACGTCCCCGGCAGCGGCCGCCCGGTCGCCGGGTCGACCACCCTCCCCGCCCGGTGGGCGACCGTCCCGGCCCGCTCGTCGAACGGCAGCCCGGGCAGCGGGACCGCCCGGTGCCCGATGGAGCGCACCACCAGCCCGGCCCGCAGCACGTCCCGCGCCCCGGTGCCCTCGACCCGGCCGTCCGCCGCCAGGGTGGTCCGCTCGACGGTCAGGGCCTCGACCCGTCCGGCCCCGGACAGCTCGACCGGCGCCGACAGGAACCGCAGCACGATCCGCCGCCCCGGCGCGGGCGCCGCGGCCCCGTCGTACGGCACCAGCGGCAGCCCGGCGAGCAGCGCCGCGCCCGAGCCCGCATCCGAGCCCGGCTCCGCCCCCGCCGCCTCGATCGACGCCCGCACCCGCGGGTCGTCCGCCACCACCACCTCGACGCCCGGCAGCTGCCGCAGCGCCAGGAACTCCGCCCTGGTCCAGGCCGCCTGCTCCGGACCGCGCCGGGCGAGCAGCACGACCTCCCGGACCCTGCTGCGGCGCAGCGCGGCCAGCGCGTGGTCGGCGATGTCGGTGGCCGCGAGCCGGTCGGGGTCGGTGAGCAGGATGCGGGCGATGTCCACCGCGACGTTGCCGTTGCCGACCACCACCACCCGCTCGGCCGCCGCGAGCTCCACCGCGTCGGCGGGCACGGTCGGTTCGGCGTTGTACCAGCCGACGAAGGTGGTCGCGGGCAGGCTGCCCGGCAGGTCCTCGCCGGGGATGCCGAGCCGGCGGTCGGCGGCCGCGCCGACCGCGTACACCACCGCGTGGTGGTGCGCGGCGAGTTCCCGGTGGCTGACGTCCGTGCCGATCTCCACGTTGAGGTGCATCCGCAGCCGCGGGTCGTGGAAGACGCTCGCGAAGCTCTCCACGATCCGCTTGGTGGACTGGTGGTCGGGTGCGACGCCGTGCCGCAGCAGGCCGCCGGTGACGGGCAGCCGGTCGATCATGGTGATCTCGGCGCTGGTGCTGCGCAGCAGTTCCTGCGCGGTGTACCCGGCGGACGGGCCGGTGCCGACGACGGCGATCCGCAGCGTGCCGAGCTCGCCCGGCAGGCTGCGCGGGAAGCTGGGCGCGCCCCAGGCGTGGTCGCTGGGGTGGTCGCGGAACCAGTCGCGGTTGAGGTCGCCGAACACGGTGTCGGGGCCGCGCAGCCGGTCGACCGGGTACACCGCGTCCACCGGGCAGGCGTCCGCGCAGGCGCCGCAGTCGATGCACGCCCGCGGGTCGATGTAGAGCATGTCGGTGGTGCCGAACTCCGGCTCGTCCGGGGTCGGGTGGATGCAGTTGACCGGGCAGACGGACACGCACGAGGCGTCGTTGCAGCAGGTCTGGGTGATCGCGTAGGCCATGGCCGGGGTGGGGTCCTCGCTGTGTCCGATGGGCGGGAAACGATCCGGTGGAGGTGTTCCTACGGTGCGTCAGATCATGTGCACCCGGCGGTAGACGGCCGCCGCGCGGCTGGTGAGCAGCCCGGTCTCGGCGAGGAAGGCCATCAGGTGCCGGGAGCTGGTGCGCATCATCGCCTTGCGGTGCTCGTTGGCCCGCACCTCGGCGAGCGCCCGCGGGACGTCGAGCCCGGCGGCCTTGTACACGCCCGGGTGCACCATGCTGGTGACGATGACGTACGCGCCCACGGCGATGCCGGTGGCCGAGGCGCGCCGGCGGGCCGGGCTCGCGTGACGCATCCGCTCGCGGATCTCCTGCCGGGCGAACTTCATGTGCCGGGACTCCTCGACCACGTGGATCCGGGAGGTGCCGCGGACGATCTCCAGGACGTTCTCGCCGCGCATCCAGTCGCGCTGCATGACGTCGAGCACCTCCTCGGCCACCAGGATGCCGCCGTAGGCGAGTTCGCCCTTGGCGAGCGCCTTGAAGGCGCGTCCGGCCTGGGCGATCAGCTTGTGCGGGCGGTAGGCGGGGACGCCCATCTTCTCGCAGGCCCGGGCGAACATGATCGAGTGGCGGCACTCGTCGGCGATCTCGGTGAGCGCGAACTGGAACTCGGCACTGGCGGGGTTCTTGAGGTACTGGTCGCGCAGCACCATCTGCTGGAGGATCATCTCGAACCAGATGCCGGTGTTCATGATCGAGCAGACCTCGTGCCGGGTGAGTGTGACCCGCTGTCGCTCGGTCATCTCGTCCCACAGCCGGGTGCCGTAGAGGGTGCTCCACTCCGGGTTGAGGCCGTAGTGCTCGTCCGGGAGGGGGTCGTCCCAGTCGATCTCGGCCGAGGGGTCGAAGGAGAGGGTGGCGGCCGACTCCAGCAGCCGCTTCGAGACGTCGTCGTCGGCCGTGGTGTGGCCGTGCCCCGCGTGCCAGCTGAGCGCCATGGCTGCCTCCAGGTGCCTGTTCCGCCGCGGGCTCCCGCCCACGCGCTTATTAGACGGACAGTACAATAAGAGCCGGTCGCCGAGAACCCCCTGTGCGGCAACGACCCGGCGTGCGGGTTCGACTCACGCCCCCTGCACGCACTGCCCGCCCCGGCCCGGTCCACCCCCCACGGCATGGCGCGGGGCGGGCCCTCCCCCACGGCCCGCCCACGGCCCCGCCCTCAGCCCCGCCCACGGCCCCGCCCACGGCCGTACGCGTGTCCGCTACCCGCCGATCGCCTGCCGCAGCGCCTCCGCCGCCTCGGCGGCCGCCTCCCGGAAACGCCCGCCGAGGCCGAGGTAGTTGACGTACCCGTGGATGAGGTCCGACTGCCGGCTCAGCCGCACCGCGACCCCGGCCTCCGCCAGCGCCCGCGCGTACGCCTCGCCCTCGTCGCGCAGCGGGTCGAAGCCCGCGGTGCCGATGTACGCGGGCGGCAGCCCGGTCAGGTCCTCGGCGAGCAGCGGCGACAGCCGCGGGTCGGTGCGGTCGGCGGCCGCGGGCGCGTACCGGTCGGCGAACCAGTCCATGTCCGCGCTGGTCAGGAGGAACCCGTCGGCGAACAGCCCGCGCGAGGGGCGCCGGGTCGAGGCGTCCATCGCCGGGTACAGCAGCAGCTGGAACACCGGCGCGGGTCCGCCCCGCCGGACGGCCTGCTGGGCGACGACGGCGGCCAGGTTCCCGCCCGCGCTGTCCCCGCCGACCGCGATCCGCTCCGGGTCCGCGCCCAGGTCGGCCGCCTTGGCGCAGGCGTAGTCGAACGCGGCCACCGCGTCCTCGGCCGCCGCCGGGAACACGTGCTCGGGCGCCAGCCGGTACTCCACCGACAGCACCCGCACCCGCGCCCGCCGGGCGAGGTAGCGGGCGACGTGGTCGTGGCTGGCCCGGCTGCCGACCACCCAGCCCCCACCGTGCAGGAGGACCAGCAGGCCGGAGCCCGCCGCCAGCCCGTCCGGGGTGTACAGCGTCGCGGCCAGCTCACCGTGCTCCTGTGGGATGCCGACGCCCCGCGCGGCCACCGTACGGTCCGTCGGCCCGCCCACCAGGTGCCGCGAGTGCTCCATCGCGGCGCGCGACGCCCCGACGCCGCCCGGCGCCACCAGGGACACCCCGGACAGCCGCTGGAGCTTCAGCATCACCTGCGCGTCCGGCGCGAGCCGCTGCCCGTCGCGCACCACCGGCTTGCCCGCGATCGCCCGCCGTAGCCCTTCCGGCAGGGCGTACAGGGCCCGGACGGCGGCGGCCTGGATCCGAACGGGGAGTGGGATCGTCATCTCTTCTGCCTCCTGAGGGCGGCCCGCGAAACGGGACCGGGGCGGTGTCGGGGCGGTGTCGGGGTGGTCCTGCCGGGACCGGGAGCCCATGATGGGCCCCTCCCACCGGACTTGGAAGCCTCTCGTACACCACCCGACCCCGGCCTCGGCATCGGCCGGCAGATCTCCGAAGACATCTCCCGGCTCCTGCCCTGCAGGCGGTCAAGCTACGGCAGGTGCCCTGAGCACCCGCAACGCGGCGTCGGCCCGAGGCCCGACGGGCAGTTCCGCGTGGGCCAGTTCCTCCACGTACGCGCAGACGTCGAGCAGTACCGTACGGATGCCGGGCGTGGCCAGGAACCCACCCGCCAAACTGCCCGGTGCCGCACGACCGGCAACCAGTCCGTGGAGCAACTCGGCCGTCGCTGTCTCGATGCGGCTCTCCGAGTCGCGCGCCGCGTCCAGGTACGCGTCCCAGGCTGTGAGGGAACCCGCCCTTCCGTCGTCGAGCAGCTGCTGCACGGCAGTCTCCTCCAGGACGCCCAAGTCCGCAGGACCGATCTCCGTCGCCCGACGGAGGACGGACCGCGCCTCTTCGACACGTCCGCTCCGTCGGTGGACAGCAGCCAACGCACATGCGATCCACAGGAGTTCGGGGGTGTCACCGAGGCCAGCGGAAAGATTCGCGACTGCCGCGTCAAACCTGCCCAACAGCCCGTTGGCTCGTCCGAGGCATCCGAGTGCCCACGCGTCCCCCGGGTCCAGGTCCAGCGCCGCGGTGAGGTCCGCCACGGCCTCGTCCAACTGCCCCGCCTGCCGACGGGCCTCACCGCGGACGACGAGCGATCCTCGCCCGTACTCGGGACATCGCTCCAGGAGGGCGGTGTACTCCGCCACCGCATCCTCCAAACGGCCCGCTTCCTGGAGGATGATGCCGCGGTTGACCAGCGCCAGTGCACTCGCGGGGTCGATCTCCAGGGCCGCTGCGAAGTCCGCCAGTGCCTCGCCGGTCCTGCCCGCCTGCATGTGGGTCTCACCACGCCTCGCCAACACCCACTCGGCTTCGGCTCCCAACTCAAGGGCTGCGGTGAAGTCCGCCACCGCTTGCTCCGACCGACCGGCCGACCGATGGACGTCACCACGGCGTGCGAGCGTCCACCCCTCCCGGGGGTCCAACGCGACGGCCACTGTCAGGTCCGACAGCGCGTCGTCCAACCGGCCCGCCGCCTGGTGAACCCCCGCGCGGAGACCGAACACCCAGGCCAGACTTTCGTCCTGGGCGAGGGCCGCGTCGAAGTCGGCCAGCGCCTCGTCCAGTCGGCCCTCCGACTTGTGGATCTCGCCCCGAAGGCCACGTACCCAGACCATCTCGGGGTCCAGTTCGAGGGCCGCGTCGAAGTCCGCCAACGCCTCGCCCAGCCGACCGTCCGCGCGGTGGATCTCACCCCGGAACCCGAGCGCCGCCGCATCCTCGGAGTCCAGTTCGAGGGCCGCGTCGAAGTCCGCCAACGCCTCGCCCAACCGACCCGCCAGACAGTGGGCCTCACCACGACGAGCGAGCGCCCACGCGTCCGTCGGGGACGCTTCGTGCGCCGAGGCGAAGTCCGCCATCGCCTCGCCCAACCGACCCGCCAGCCGGTGGGTTTGTCCCCGGAACCGGAACACCCAGGTGAGACTCGGGTCCGACTCCAGGGCTGCGGAGAAGTCGTCCACCGCCGCGTCCAGCCGGCCTGCCGACAGATTGGCCACACCGCGGTACGCCAACGCCGCGCCCAGGACGGGATCGAGATCGAGCACGGCATCGAGATCGACCAGCGCCTCCTCGGTGCGGCTGGTCAGGACGTTGACGCGGCCTCGGCATACAAGCGCCATCGGGAACTCCGGAGCCAGGAGCACGGCTCGGTCGAGGTCCGCCCGGGCTTCGTCGAAGCGGCTCGCCACGCAGTGGTAGTCACCTCGGACGGCGAGCGCCCAGGCCCGCACCCGCGACGGCATGCCCGGCGCGCAGAGGGCGGTGAGGACCTCGGCCTCCGGCTCCTCCGCGCGCGCCATGGCACACAACCTCCGGTGCCACCCCGCGAGTTCCGTGTCCTCGGTGTCCTTCGCCGCTTGCCCCAGCATGTCCACCCACCCGGCCAGGTCTGCCGCCACCAGCCAGGCGACGTACTCCAGAGCCCGCGGCAGGTTGGCCACTGGATCCGCGCACAGCGAGTGGTACGTCTCGTTCAGCGCCAGCCGGCGCCAGCGGGCATCCACCGGGCGCCGGTGCTCCGGCAACCGCTGCTCCAGCACCTCCCGTTCGGCTGCGTAGTGCGCTGCCAGCCGCTCCTGTGCCGTCGCCCAGGTCCGGGGCGAGTGCGTCCGCCCGCGCCGCAGCAGGCTTGCCCGCACGACCGCGTGGTACTGCCGGTACGACCCCCGCCCCGAAACGAACGGCTGGCTGAGCAACCAGTCCCAGGCGTCGGCCGCCACCCCCGGCACCGCACAGGCGAACAGGTCGTGGTTCAACTGGAGCGGCAGCGCCGCCGCGAGGACGGTCTCGCGCCGCTCCGGTTCCGGGATCCACAGGAGGAAGCGCTCCACCGCGTGGTCGGTGAGGTCCGCGTCGGCCTCCGCGACGTCGTCGACGGCCTGGAGGTCGGACTGGGCCAACAGCGCCACCAACAGCGGCAGCCGCATCGACAGGAGCGTCACGGCCTCGACCATCTCGGGGTCGGTGACACCCCGGACGGCGAGGAGTTCGCGGGTCTCCTGCTCGGTGAAGACGTCGAGCGGGACGTCGACGACGGCCGGGCGCAGGACGCCCCAGTCGCGTTCGCTCAGCTCCTCACGGCCGGCCAGGACCACCATGACATCGAGCGGGACTTCGCCGTAGGCGCCGTCCAGGAGTTCGCGCAGCCAGGCGTCCAGGTAGCGGCCGGTCTGTTCCCAGGTGTCCAGGAACAGCACCACCCACCGGCCGTCCCGCCCGCACAGCTTCTCCAGCTCCGTGACGAACGCCCGGTTGAGCGCCGCCTCCTCACCGTCGTTGCCGCGGCGCCTTTGCCGCATTCCGGCGAGGAGGCGGTCGGCGCCGAGGGCCACGTTGTCCGGGTTGGCGATCGCCGCCACCACGCCTCCGCCCGGCAGCATCGAGGCGGCCCCGAAGGCCGCCTGGGTGACCATCCGGGACGGGAGCGACGCCGTACCGCCGCCCGCGGGCGGTTCCGGAACGCGGTCGGCGGCGGCCTGGCGGGCCCGCCGGTACTCGTCGAGTGCCTTGTCGAACTCCTTCAACGGCCCAGCTTGTTCGGAGAGTTGCCGAGCGAGTGCGGCCAACGCCGACTCCACCCCGTGGACGTCACTCTCGTCCACCACCGCCGTCAGCGCCCCTGACCGCCGGGCCGCCTCTCGCCATTCCGCGATCAGCGTCGACTTGCCGACGCCGCCGACGCCCCGGACGTGGAAGAGGAAGTCCGCCGGGTCGTCGGTGGCCTCCGGGTCGGGGCTCTTTCGTAGATTCTCCGTGAAGAGCGCCAACTGGGCGCGGCGGCCGACGAACCGGGCGCCGGCCCGCCGCCGTAGCGCCTCTGCCCGCGACAGCCGTTTTCTCGCCTGGGCCATTCCGCTCCCTCGCTGTCAGGAGTTGCGTCGGTCCTGCGCGTCGAAGGACGCCAACGAGCGCGCGCCGGGTTCCAGGGCCAGGCGCAGTGCGGCCAGGACGGCGGTATCCAACCCGCCCACGGCGTCGGCGAGTTCGTCGGCCACGTCCGCCGCTATCTCCTCCGCCACGGCCTCCGCCGCCGTGCGCGGGCCCAGTTTGCTGACGGCGGCCGCCGCGCGGGTGGGGGTGAGCAGGGCTGAGGCCTGGACGAGGAGCCAGGCGGGGACGCCGGCCGCGCCCTCGGGCGGGGGGAGGTAGGGGCGGGCGCCGTCGTAGCGGTCGTCCTCGGCGAAGGCCTGCTGCTTCACCTTCACCAGGGGGCGGGCCGGACCGGACTCGTGCCACTCGCCGGCCGGCTTGAGGACGTACCCCTCCGCGAGGTTGTCGGGCAGCTCGGGCAGGCCGAACAGGGCGGGCACCCGGGTGGGGTAGCGCACCGGGAGGTCGTGCAGGGTGTTCAGGGGCCCGTGTCCGAGCAGGGGCACGCAGGTGAGTCCGGCGGCCTGGGCGGCCGTGCGCAGGGTGCGGTCGGCGATCCACCGACGGCCTTCGGATGTCTCGACGGTGGCGTCGAACGGCAGCCAGCGCAGGCCGGGGGCGTACCAGACGCCGGTCTGGACCGGGTCGACGCCGGGGGCGGCGGGCACCTCGGGGTGCGGGTAGCGGCCGCCGGCCAGTTCGCCGTAGATCGTCACCACGGCGCCGGGGCCGCCGGTCCCGCGCACCACGGCGGCGAACCTGGCTGCCGCGACGGAGAGTTCGGGCCAGATCCGGCTCACGCCGAAGAAGCCGTCCAGCCCCTCGTCGTCCAGCAGTTCGCGCCGCTTCGCGGCCCGCACCGAGCCGCCTTCGCAGACCACGGCGAAGTGCGCCCCGTGCACCTTCTCCGCCGCGGTCCACTCCCGGCTGCCGGGCCCGCCGGAGCGGCCGCGCGCGGGGATCTTGGGGTAGGGCCGCAGCTCGGGCCCGTCGGACACCGTCTCGAACACCGTCTCGGACACGAACGGAATCCTCGCCGCCCGGCCCGCCGCCTGGCAACCGGGATTCCGGAGGAGCCGGGCGGCGCCCGCCGCGGACGGGGTGTTGTGGACGTCCTCGATCCGCACCGGCCCGGTGGCGAACGGGGCGATGGCGGCGAGCAGCCGCCCCCGGTCGTTGATCATCTCATCGCACGGATTCGGCACGGATCCGGCGCGGGTCCGGCGCGGATCCGGTACGGCTGACGGACCCCGCCCCCGTTTCAGCAGCGCGCCCAGAGCCCGGCCAGGTGCGCGTGCAGGACCTCCTCCGCCTCCGCCACCGTCCGGTGCCCGACCAGGACGTGCGCGGTGAGCCCGTCGGCCAGGGCGAGCAGCGTCCGGGCCTCGGTCCGCGCGACCACCGTCGCGCCGGCCGCCTCCCCGCCCAGCGCCGACCCGCCGACCACCGCCGCGCCGGCGGCCTCGGCGACCAGCCGCACCATCAGTTCCTCCAGCGCCGCGTAGCTGCTCCGCAGGGTCGCCGCCAGCGCCGGGTTGACGGCGGCTCCGGCGACGAAGGCGAGCCAGATCCTGGCCTCGGCCCGGTGCTCCTCCCGCAGCAGCGCCACCTCACCGGCCACCAGCCCGAGTTCGCTGGCCGCCGACTGCGCCGGGCCGGCCGTGAGCCGGCCGCGCACCCGCTCGGCGACCCGCTCGCCGACGTGGCTGAGCGCGAACAGGAGCATCTCCTCCTTGGTGCGGAAGCAGCGCTGGACGGCCCCCATCGAGACCTCCGCCCGGGTGGCGACGTCCCGCAGGCTGACGCCCTCCAGCCCGTGCTCGTCCACCAGCAGGCAGACGGCCTCGGCGATCCGCCGGCGCCGGTCCTCGTGGTCCACCTGCTTGGGCATCTCCGGTCTCCTCCGCACGTCATCCGGTCTCGTCATCCGGTCTCGGACTTATTCCGATGCAAGCGTATCGGTTCCCGGGCTAGAGTGCGGTAACCGATGCGACCGCATCGGAACGTCGAAAGTCGGAGGAGTACCCCCATGCCCCTGTGGAGCAGGCCCGCCACCGAACTCGCCGCCGCCGTGGGCACGGGCGAGGCGTCGGCGCTGGACGTGGTGGACAGCCACCTGGCCCGGATCGCCGAGGTCAACCCCGACCTGAACGCCGTCACCCAGCTCCTCGCCGACCGGGCCCGCGAGGCCGCCCGGGACACCGACCGCCGCCGGGCCGCGGGCGAGGACCTCGGCCCGCTCGCGGGCGTGCCGTTCACCGTGAAGGAGTGCACCCCGATCGCCGGCGTGCCCACCACCTTCGGCGCCCCGCACTTCCGCGACCACGTCGCCACCACCGACGCCGTCCCGGTGGCCCGGCTGCGCGCGGCGGGGGCGATCCCGATCGGCCACAGCAACATGCCGACCCTGATCGTCGCCGGCATGCACACCCGCAGCGAGCTGTACGGCGACACCCGCAACCCGTGGAACGCGAGCCGCACCCCCGGCGGCTCCAGCGGCGGGGACGGCGTGGCCGTCGCCGCCGGGATGGCCCCGCTCGGGCTCGGCAACGACTCCGGCGGCTCGGTCCGCGTCCCGGCCTCGTTCTGCGGCGTCGCCGCCCTCCAGCCGACCCTCGGCCGCTTCCCCACCGACCAGCGCCTGATCGGGCCGGACGACCCCGGCCCGGCCTCCCAGGTCCTGGTCACCGACGGCCCGTTGGCCCGTACGGTCGCCGACCTGCGGCTCGCCTACGAGACGCTGGCGGGCACCGACACCCGCGACCCGCGCGCCGTGCCCGTCCCGCTGTACGGAGAGCCGCTCGACGGTCCGATCAGGGTCGCCGTCGTCACCGACCCGGGCGGCCGGGGCGTCCACCCCGCCGTCCGCCGCGCCGTCGAGACCGCCGCCGACGCACTGCGCGACGCCGGGTACGACGTCCGGGAGATCCCCGACGTCCCGAGGCTGGACGAGGCGTACGAGACGTACCACCGCCTCCCCGTCAGCGAGTTCGCACCGACCTGGCCCGCCGTCCGGCAGCTGCTGGGCGAGGGCGGCGACCGCTACATCGAGCTGACGATGCGCAGCGCCCCGCCCGCGGACGTCGCGGGCCTGGTCCGGCTGATGAGCGCCCGGATGGGCATCCGCCGCTCCTGGGCGGAGTTCCTGCACGAGTACCCGCTGGTGCTGGGCCCGGTGTTCACCGAGCCGCCGGTCGAGCCCGGTCTGGAGTCGCGGGACCAGGCGGGCCGTGACCGGGTCGCCTCGGCCATGCGGCTCTGCTCGGTGACCAGCCTCGTCGGCGTCCCGGCCGTCGCTGTCCCCACCGGCCTCGACGCGGACGGTCTGCCGACCGGCGTCCAGCTCATCGGCCGGGCCTTCCGGGAGGACCTCTGCCTGGCCGCCGCCCAGGCCGTCGAGGACCGCCTCGGCACCCTCACCCCGGTCGACCCGAGGCCGTGAGCCCCGCCGGGGCCGCCCTCACCCCGATCGGCCCTCGGCCGTGAGCCCCACCGAGGGCCGGTCAGGCCCCCGGCAGGCCCGGCACCACCAGCCCGCTCTCGTACGCGATCACCACCGCGTGGGTCCGGTTCTGCGCGCCGAGCTTGCTCAACACGTTCCCCACGTGCGTCTTGACCGTCTCCTGGCTCACCGCGAGCGCCTGCGCGATCTCCGGGTTGGACAGTCCCGTCGCCATCAGCCGCAGCACCCCCTCCTCCCGCCCGGTCAGCCCCGCCCTGGGCAGCGCCTCGGCCGAGTCCAGCGGCCGGGGCGCGACCATCCGGCGCAGCGCGGCCGGGAACAGCACCGCCTCCCCGGCCGCCACCACCCGCACCGCCTCGGCGATCTGCGGGACGGGCAGCCGCTTGAGCACAAAGCCGCAGGCTCCGGCGCTCAGCGCGGCGGTGACGTAACCGTCGTTCTCGAAGGTGGTGATCACCACGACCTTGGGAGGGCCACCGTGCTCCCCCGACGGACCGTGCTCCCCCGACGGGCCGCGCCCGCCCACCGGGCCGCGCTCCCTCAGCAGTTCGCGGGTCGCCTCGATCCCGTTGCGGCGCGGCATCCGCACGTCCATCAGCACCACGTCGGGCCGCAACACCCGTGCCCGCTCGACCACGTCGACCCCGTCGGCGGCCGTCCCGACCACCGTGATGCCCGGCTGGGCACCCAACAGGGTGCCCAGCCCGCTGCGGGTGACGGGATCGTCGTCGGCGATCAGGAGGGTGACGTCGGGCGTACCCGGATCGGCGCCGCTCCCGCCGTTCCCCTCGCTCCCACCGCTCACGCCGACCACCGCATCGGCAGCCGGACCACCAGCCGCCACTGCCCCTCGCCGTCCGGCCCGGCCTCGAACTCGCCGTGCAGCAGCCGCACCCGCTCGGCCAGGCCGGGCAGCCCGTGCCCCGAGGTCGGGAAGCCGCCCGCCTCGGACCCCGCCGCACCGGCCCCACCACCCGGACCGCCACCCACCCCGTTGACCACGCTCAGCTCCAACTGCTCCGGCCCCGCCGCCACCCGCAGCTCGATCGGCCCGCCCGCGCCGTGCCGCAGCGCGTTGGTCAGCCCCTCCTGGACGATCCGGTAGGCGGCCCGGGAGAGCGTGCCCTGCACCCGCGCCAGGTCCCCGGAGGTCCGCGGCACCACGACCGCGCCCGCGTGCCGCAGCCGGTCGACCAGTTCGGGCAGGTCGGTGAGGGTGCGGGTCGGCGCGGTGCCCGACTGTTCGTCGCGCAGCGCGCCCAGCACGTAGTCGAGGTCCTCCAACGCGGCCCGGGTGGACTCCTCGATGCTGCGCATGGCGGCCCTGGCCGCGTCCGGGTCGGCGGCCAGCACCTCGCCCGCGACGGCCGCCTGGATGGTGGCGGCGGTCAGGGTGTGCCCGATCGAGTCGTGCAACTCGTGTGCCAGCCGGTTGCGTTCGGCCAGCAGTCGCTCCCGCTCGGCGGCCATGGCGAGCCGCTCGGCCGGCGAGGGCCCGAGCAGTCGCGGCGCCGTCCACCGCAGCGCGCCCGACACCCCCGCGAACAGGGCGGCCGCCAGGGCCAGGCAGAGTGCCGCCACGATCCAGGCCCAGACGCCCGTCACCTCCGCGGCCCAGCCGAAGAGGCTCACCCGCGCCTCGCCCGCCGCCCAGCGGCCGGGCAGCGTCAGGCCCATCACCAGCAGCGTGCTGCCGCCGATCAGTACCGTCCACCCCAGCAGCACGTGCACCACCACGAACGCCGGCGTCCGCCACCGCTCCGTCGCGGCCCCCTTCACCGGGTCGGGCACCGCGACACCCAGCAGCCGCCGCGCCCCCGCCGCCAGCACCCGGCGCACCACCCGGGGCAGCCCGGCCACCCCGAGCAGCACCACCCACACCGGCAGCGCCGCCCAGGCCGCCTCCGGCCGGCCGTCCAGCCCCAGCGTCAGCCCGAGCGCGACCATCGCGACCGGCAGCCCGGCCAGCGCCCCGACCACCGCGAACAGCACACCCGTATACGTCGACCCGCGCAGCAGCGGCCGCAGTCCCTTGATCATGTTCGCCAGTATCACCGGCCTTCCGGCCCCGCTCCTCCCCCGATCGAGGGAGGACCTCAACCGCCACGACCACCGCTCCCGCCACCGCCACCGCCACCGCCACCGCCACCGCCACCGCCACCGCCACCGCCCGACGAAGCTCGCGGGCACCCCGTCCGGTTCCCCGCCGACGCCCCGCCGACGCCCGGGCCACCCGACCCGCCGGCCCCGAACCCCCGCCCGGGGAACGCCAGTTCCGTCTGTTCGTCACCGCCCGCTCTCTGGTAGTTGTTTCACCACGCACGGACACAGGCCCGTGACGCAGGCCCGCAGCGGCGCCCCGGGCGCCGCAGGGAGGACGCACATGGGCACGACCACTCGGGACCAGGTCCTGGCTGTCGAACAGCGAGCGGTGGACCACGCCTACCGCTGCTACGCCGCACGGCTCGGTGAGCTGAGCGGATCGTCGACGGCCGAGGCGTCGGCGAGTGGCAAGGACGGGATCGCCAACCGGGCGGAGGCGGAGGCCAGAGCGGCGGAGTACGACGGGCTCAACGACGAAGCCCTGGTCTTCGCCCGGGTCGACGCCCCGGAGGACCCCGGCGGGAAGCCGCGCCCCTGGTACATCGGGCGCCGGGGCGTACGGGACGACGCGCGCGACCCGGTGGTGGTGCTCTGGACGAGCCCGCTGGCGAAGCGGTGGACGGAGGCCCTGCCCGAGTCTCCGGGCGAGGTCTCCCTGCGGCGCCAGTTGCGGTGCGTGCGGCACATCGTCGAGGACTACTTCGACGAGATCGCCCCGTCGGCCTCCGCATTGATGCCCGACGCGCTCCCCGCACCCGAGGCGGTCGCCGAAGCGACCCCCGAGGCGGTCGCCGAGCCCCGTCCCGTACCCCGGCCGATCCCCCGCCCCACGCCCCGGCCGATCCCCCGGCAGGCCACCGAGCACCGCGGCCGGCGCGGCCCCCACCCCGCGGCGAAGGACGCGGCCGACGCCCCCGCCCCGTCCCGTCCGGAACTCCGCCCGGAACTCCGCCCGGACGACTTCCTGCTGCGCGAACTCCAGCGCTCGCGCAACGGCCGGATGCGGGACATCGTCGAGACCATCCGGCGCGACCAGATGGCCCTGGTCACCGGCTCCCCCTCGGACATCCTGGTCATCCAGGGCGGGCCCGGCACCGGCAAGTCCGCCGTCGGCCTCCACCGGGTGACCTGGCTCGTGAACAACGACCACTTCAAGGCCCAGGACATCCTGGTCATCGGCCCCCACCAGCGGTTCCTCGACTACGTCGGCCAGGTCCTCCCCACCCTCGGCACCCGGGACGTCAACGCCGTCCAGCTGAACCGCCTGTGGGACGGCGAGGTGCTCGGCACGGACTCCCCGCGGGCCAGGACGGTGAAGTCGGACGAGCGGATGGCGGCCGTCCTGCGGCGGCGCGTCGAGCGCGAGTACCGTCCCGAGGCGCTCGACGACCTCACCGAAGCCCCCTCCTTCGAGGGCGACGAGCCCACGGTCGTCGTGACCGCCGGAAGCACGACGCTGCGCGTGCCGCGGTCCGAGGTCCTCGCCCTGCTCGCCCGGGCCCACGCCGGCGACGGCCCCTACCGGGAGCGCCGCGACCGCTTCCGGGGCCTGCTCGTGGACCGTCTACTGAAGGAACTCTCGGACGTCGCGCCACGGCGCCGGCAGGCCGACTCGGTCCGCCGTGACCTGGAGCGCAACCGCCGGGTCGAGCGCCTCGTGGACCGCGTCTGGCCGTCACCGGGCGCCCGGGAGGCCCTGCGCACCCTCTACGACTCGCCCGACCTCCTGGCCGCCTGCGCCGACGGCGTCCTCGACGCGGACGAGCAGGCGGTGCTGCTCCGGGCCCGCGCCGCCACCGCCGGCGCCGAACCCTGGACCCTCGACGACCAGGTCTGCCTCGAAGAGCTCCGGCTGCTGATCAGCGGGGAGACCCCGAGGCGCTACGGGCACATCGTGATCGACGAGGCCCAGGACCTGACGCCCATGCAGGCTCGCACCCTGCGGCGGCGCTGCGCCGTCAACGGCTCCATGACCGTCCTGGGCGACCTCGCGCAGGCGACCGGGCCGCACATCCCGGCGACGTGGGAGCAGCTCGGCGCGATCCTCTCCGACGACGGCGACTGGCGCATCGCCCGGTTGGAGACCAGCTACCGCGTTCCCGTCGAGATCATGCGGTTCGTCGCGCCCCTCGCGCAGGCGGTCGCACCGACGCTGACGTCTCCCCAGGCCGTCCGCTCGGTGGGCCCGGACGCGGTGCGGACGGTGGCGACCGACCCGTGGCGGCTGCTCGACGACACCGTCGCCCAGGTGGCCCGCCTGGTGGGCACCGACGACAGGCACACCCCCCGTTCCGTGGCCGTCATCGTCCCCGACGACTCGAACTGGCTCGACGAGATCGACCGCCGGCTCAACCGGAGCGGCGCCCCGGCCGATGGCACGGGCGGCGGCACGGGCAGCGCCAAGGCCGACGGCACGGGCGGCACCGAGGGCCGCGAGTCGGTGTCCGTCCTGACCGCCGCCCAGGCCAAGGGCATGGAGTACGACCACGTCCTGGTCATCGAGCCGGCCACCATCGCCGATCGCGGCCCGGCCGGGCTGCGGCAGCTGTACGTGGCCCTGACCCGCAGCACCCAGAGCCTCACCGTCCTCCACACCGCTCCGCTGCCGGAGGCGCTCACCGCCCCCGGCGCGACCGCACCCCGGGCCTCACTCCAGGCCGACTCCCAGGCCGACCCCCAGGCCGTTCCGGCGGAGAAAGCCGTTCCGACGGAGAAGGCCACCGGCCCGCTCCCCCGGATCGGCGCGGACGTCAGGGTCGAGGTCGTCGGCCGCGCGCCCGGGGGCCGCTACCGGGTCAAGCCCGTCTCCCCCGGGATCGACCGTCCCGTCGTCCTCACCGTCCGGCACGGCTCGGTGCCGCCGCGGCTGGGCGAGAAGCTGGACTGCTGGGTGTTCACGAACGAGACCACCCAGACCGTCCTCACCGCCGACCAACGGGGCCGGTCCCCGGTCTCCGAGCGGATGGCGGGGCGCTACGTCGCGGCGCTGGACGTGCTCGGCGAGCTGGTCGGGAGGGACGGCGACGTCCCGGACGCCCGCGTCCACCTCTCCGAGCTGCAGGGCATGGCCAACCGCGTGCTGCGGCGGGACCAGGCCGACTGGGTCGACGTGTTCCACCTGTTCGGCTCCCCCGAGCGGGACGCGCTGGGCGCTCTGCGCGACCTCGCCGCGACGACCAACCGCGCGCTGAAGGAGGGCGCCCTGGACCTCGCCCGGCTCCGGGAGGAGCTCACGGCGTCCGGCTGGACGGAGCGCCTGGCCGAAGCCCGCGAGCGGCTCCGGGCCCGCTTCACCCCCGCCACCTCGGCCTCATCCACCCCCGCCGAGACCACCCGCACCGAACCCACCCGCACCGAACCCGCCCCCGCCGAGACCACCCCCAGCCCCGCCGAACCCGCCCCCACCGACGCGGACACGCCCCCCGCCGCCCCGCGCCACCCCGAGCAGGAGGACGACAGCCCGATGGTCCCCGCGGTCAGCACCCCCGCCGCACCCGCCCCGGCCACGAAGGAGGGCTTCCTGCGCATGCTGGAGGCGTCCGCCGAGGCCGACCGCGGGTGCAAGAAGCACGAGGCGGTCCGGTACGCGCTGAAGTCGGCCCTGCTCTGGGCCGACTTCCAGCCGACCGACTCCCCGGTCGTCGACGTCGCCTGCGTCACCGGGCAGGGTCTCTTCCTCTACGAGGCGCTCGGCGCCGGCTGCTCCTCCTACCCGGACCTGCGCTCGGGCGCGACCCGGCTGCTGGAGATCAACCACACCCTGCCCGCGGGAGCCGCCGCTCTCTACCTGGTGCTCGCCGAAGCGCCCACCGAGAACTGGTCGGCCGACACCGTCCGCGACGTCTTCGGCGTCCACGTCATCTGGCGCCGCCCGGACGGCGGTTGGGGCGGCCGGGACACGGACACCGCCCTGGGCGCGCCGGGGACGTAGCCTCAGCCCGCGCGCTGCGGCGGCTCCGGCACCGGGCCGAGCGCGTCGCGCAGCATGGTGCGGGAGGTGATGCCGAACTTCTCGTAGATCTGGTACAGGTGCCACCGGACTTTCCCCGGGAGGAATCCCCTCGGCACGGCCGTGAACGCCTCTGAACCGCCCATTGTGGCGCCGGCTTCCGTGGCAACCCCGGCATCGGTGGCGAACGCCCTGCGACGGCTGCCCGGTGTGTGCGCTCTGCCTCTGCCGGCACGAGAGCGGGACGGGCACGAGAGCGGGACGGGCTCGAAGCCGATCGTCCGAAACGTCCACGGCCAGCGGCCGCGTTCCTCTCCGGCCCCGGCCCGGTGAGCCCGGCGGCCGGTCGTCCGCGGATCGACCGGCCGCCTCCGTGGTGTCCGGCGATCGGCGTGCTCCGCCCGAACGACCTTGCGGACAGATCGCCCGATCGGCCGTTTCCGCAGGTCAGCACGGTGTGTCTGACAGTCCGTGAGGTCTGTTCGGATGGCGGCGTCGCTTGCGGGGGGTCGCGGCCCATGGCTGTCTGGTTCCGGCGGGGCCGACCGGTCGCCGCCGCTTCTGATCTCGAACTCCACGGAGAGAACCATCATGCGTGCTGTCAAGCGTGTCCTTGCCGTCGCCGCCCTCACCACCCCGCTCGTGATCGGCTGCGCCGGCCTGGCCTCGGCCACCGAAGGCCTGGACGCGTCCTTCGGTCAGGGCTTCTTCACCGCCAACCAGAACGGCGCCGGCTTCGGCGCCAACCAGTCCACCGTCAGCCCGGACGGCCTCTCCCACGCCACCGCCTGGACCTACGCCGACAACGAGGGCATCAGCGGCTCGTACACCGGCGCGGGTGCCGCGTGGAGCAACGAGTGACGAACCCCGCACCACCGAAGCCGTGAGGCCCTCACGGCTCCGGAACGGCCGGACGGCCGGTCGACCAGGAGGTCGACCGGCCGTTCCCGTGCAGGCACCCGCCGGTCGCGGGGGAAAGGCACCGCATGGCGCGGGTCGGCACCGCCGTCCTGATGGCCCTCGTGCTCGCGATCGCCCTGGTGGGCCTGATCACGGGCCCCCAGTCGATCACGGGGCAGCCCGCCTGGGCGAAACCGGCCCGCTTCGCGCTCTCGATCGGCCTCTGCACCCTCACCCTGCTGTGGCTGCTCACCTTCGGCACCACGACGGCGACGACGGCGTGGATGACGATGACGATGGCCCCGCCTTCATCGTCGCCACCTGGGCGATGGCCCTGGCGACCGTCGTGCTGCTGCTACGCCAACGGGTGCCGCCACCGGAGTCCGTCTGGGGGCTGCGCCTGGGCATGGCGGTGAGCGCCCCGGGCATGGCCGTCGCGTTCCTGAGGACGATGCCCACCGCCGAGCAGCGCGCGGCCGCCGCGCGGGGCCACGGCCTGCCGGTCGTCGGCGCCCACACCGTCGGGCTCGCCGACGGCGGCCCGGGGCTTCCCGTCACCGACTGGAGCACCCTCGGCGGCGACCTGCGGATCCCCCACTTCGTCGGCCTCCACGCGCTCCAGGTGCTTCCGCCGATCGGCCTCCTCCTCGCCACCCGGCCGCCCGGCCACCCGGTCGCGCGGACTGTCCGGGCGCGACCGGGTCGCGCTGATGTGGATCGCGGCGACGGCCTACCTGGGCCTGGTGCTGCTCCTCCTCTGGCAGGCGCTGCGCTCCCAACCCGTCACCCGCCCCGACCTGACGACCGTGGCCGCGCTGCTCGCGCTCGCGGCCGCGACCGGCACGGCCGTCCTCGCCGTCCTCCGCCGAGGGCGGCTCATTCCTCTCCGGCCGGTCGCGCGGACTGGACGGGGTACGGGAAGCTGGCCGTGCCACGGCCCGGTTCGACGGCGACGCGGAGGCCGCCGTACGCGGGCAATTCGTAGAAGCACCAGGCTACTTGGCTGAGGTTGACCGCACTCTCGACGGGCGGTTCGATCAGCGGTCGCGGCTGCCGGATGTGCTCCAGCAGGCCCTGGTAGTCCGCCTCGGTGTACGCGCACACCGTGTGGCCCCGGGGGCGGCCGAGCTGCCTGGGGACGGACGGTGCGCCCGCCGCGGGGATCACGGCGGCGCTCGCGAGCGCCGCCGCAGTTAGGGAGACGGCCGCCCGGCCCCGCATGGACCACGGCACGGCGGCCCCCCTCCGATTCCTCGGCGAGCGGCGACCTCGCCACTCGGAAGGGGAATCCCACCCCGGAGGGGAGGGGTAAACAGCGGCCGGGAAAGTCGTACCTTACGAAATGGCCACCGGGGCCCGGGAGTTGGAACGCGGGAGGGGCCCCGTGCCCGGCCCGGCAGCCGGGGCAGGGGCGGGGGCGGGGGCAGTGAGGGCGGTGCCGTCGGCGCCCTGCCGGCGAGCCGACGGTCAAGACGAGCGGAAGACAAAACGGCCGGTCGATCCGAAGATCGACCGGCCGTTCGCTGTGCGCGAGGGGGGAGTTGAACCCCCACGCCCTTTCGGGCACTGGAACCTGAATCCAGCGCGTCTGCCTATTCCGCCACCCGCGCATCTGGGTGATGAGGAAAACTATAGACCATCCGGAGGGGTGCCTCTGACCACCCCCCGGCGAACAGGCGGGGCCGCCCCGGGTGGGGGCGACCGCCGCCCGGTCGCGCTACGGGGCCGGGGCCCGGAGATGGCGGGTGAGGTAGCCGAGCCAGGCCTGCTTGAAGGCCTGCGCGAGCTGCGACTCGGGGGCGAACAGGTCGAAGGCGTGGTAGGCGCCGGGGTACAGGTGGAGTTCGACCGGGACGCCGTGGGCACGCAGGCGCGTGGCGTAGTCCAGGTCCTCGTCGCGGAAGCAGTCGAGTTCGCCGACCGCGATGAAGGCCGGCGGCAGCCCGCCGAGGTCTTCCGCGCGGGCGGGGGCGGCGTACGGGCAGACGTCGCCCGTTCCGGCGCGTTCGCCCAGGACCGCCTGCCAGGCCAGGAGGTTGGCGGAGCGGTCCCAGATGCCGATGTCGGTGATCTCGTGGCTCGACGCGGTCCGGTTCCGGTCGTCGAGCATGGGATACATCAGCGCCTGGAAGAGCGGCGCCCGGCCGCCTCGGTCGCGGACCAGCAGGGCGGTGGCCGCCGCGATCCCTCCGCCGCCGCTCTGGCCGGCGATCCCGATCCGGGCGCCGTCCAGGCCCAGGGCCCCCGCCTCACGGACGAGCCACCGGTGAGCGGCGTACCCGTCCTCGGCGGCGCCGGGTGCGGGGGTCTCGGGGGCCAGCCGGTAGTCGACGGCGGCGACGGCGCATCCGATTCGCGCGCACAGTCGCTTGAGCCAGGGGTCGTCCTGGGCGGCGAAGCCGAGCACCTGCCCACCACCGTGGAACCAGAGCAGCACCGGCAGTGGCCCGCTCGCGGTCGTGGGCCTCAGCAGACGGATCGGCACGTCGGGGCCGCCGTCCGGCCGCGCCGCGCGGTGTTCCTCCACGGCGACGGACGGGTCGTCGGGTGTGTCGGCGGCGCTCGCCTCGGCGAAGGCGCGGAGCGTCTCGCGCGTGGCGGCGATGTCGGTCAGGTCGAACGCGCCGTTGGGGGTCATCGGAACGCCGTCGAGGGCCCGGCCGAGTTCCGGGTCGATCCGCAGGCGGGGAACGGACGTCGTCGTGTCCGCTGCCATGGCCGCTCAGGCCCCGAACTCGTCGATGACGACCACGCCGGTCGGCCGGTACGTCTCCAGGTCCGCCAGCACCGAGCCCGCCTCGTGGAGGCCGACGGTACGGGTGACGATCCGGCCGGGGTGGAGGCGTCCGGCTTCGATCATGTTGAGCATCGTGCCGAACCGCTGGCCCTGCATGCCGAAGGCGCCCAGGAACTCCAGCTCCTTGACCATCATCACGTCGACCGGCAGCGCGACGTCCCCCCGCTCCGCGCCGGTGGTGTGCCCGAGTTGGAGGTGGCGGCCGCGCGTGCGCAGCGAGAGCACGGAGTTCCGGCAGGCCTCGGCGATCCCGACGGCGTCCACGGACACGTGGGCGCCACCCCCGGTGAGGGCCTTCACCGCCTCCGTCGGCTCGTCCGTGGCCGCGTTGACGGCGTGGACGGCCCCCAGGGCGCGCGCGGCCGAGAGCTTCTCGTCGTCGATGTCGACCGCGATGACGTTGGCGCCGGTCGCCTCGGCGATCTCCACCGCGGACAGGCCCATGCCGCCGCCCGCCCCGTACACCGCGACCCACTCCCCGCCACGGACCCCGGCCTGGTCGACGACGCCGTGGAAGGCGGTCATGTAGCGGCAGGCGAGGGCGGCGACGTCGACGAAGCCGACGGACTCCGGCACCCGGACGAGGTTCACGTCGGCGAAGCGGACCATGACGTACTCGGCGAAGGCACCCCAGTAGGAGACCCCGGGCACGAGCGAGTCCACGTGCTCGCACACGTGCTGGTTGCCGCTGCGGCACATCTCGCATGAGCCCTCACCAGGGTTCATCGGGAAGATGACGCGGTCGCCCTCCCGCCAGCCCCGGACGTCCCGGCCGACCTCCACGACGGTGCCGGCGAACTCGTGGCCGAGGACGAACGGCGGCTCGACCCGCGGCCCTCCCGTCCAGAACTCCCCCGCCCACAGCGCCCAGTCGGTGCGGCAGATGCCGTTGGCCCCGACGCGCACGATCGCGCCGTCCGGAGGGCACTCGGGGTCGGGCACCTCGCGGATGACGAGGGGCTTGTGGAGTTCTTCGATGACTGCGGCGCGCATGGACGCGACCTCCTCAGGGATTGTCCACCGGTTCAAGCGGTGGACTTGGACGCTATGCGCTCGCCGCGCGCCGCGTCAACCGCCTAAAGTGGTGGACATGAGCGATGGGGACGGCCGACGAGAAGGGCGCCAGCGCGCCAAGACCGACTTCCGGTTCGACGACGCGCGGCTGTGCTTCGCCTTCGCCGGCACGCTGGCGGACCGCGGCAGGGAGGTACGGGTCGAACGGCTGGCCCGACCGGAGGACCTGAGCCGCTGGTGCGTGGAGAGCGGCTGCACGACAGCCGCGCCGACCTGCACCGAGGCGGACCTGGACGGCGCCAGGCGACTCCGGGAGGCGGTCCAGCGGATCGGCCTCGCCCTGGCGGAGGGAGCGACGCCCGCACCCGGGGACGTCGGCCTCGTCAACCGCGCTGCCGCCGCACCGACTTCGACGCCCGTGCTCTCACCCGACGCGGCCACCGTCCGCTGGCACGGGGACGACATCGCGGCCGTACTCTCCATGGTCGCGCGAGACCTGATCGAACTCTGCGGGTCCGACCAGCGGACGCGCGTCCGCATCTGCGGGAACCCGGCGTGCGGGACACCGTTCGTCGACACCTCCCGTGCGGGGGCACGGCGTTGGTGCTCGATGAAGACCTGCGGCGCCCTGGTGAAGAAGCGGGCCTACCGGGCGAGGAGCCAGGCGACCACCGAGGCCGACGAGGCGGCCGTGTCTATCCGATAAGCGCACCCGGATGAGGTATTTTCTGGACAGCCCTCACGGGACCTCTCGGGCCACTCTTGGTACACACACGCTGCGCCGCCGGTACGGCGCACGTCAACGGGAGGGGACCCTCAATGCGCAAGCTCGTCACCGGCCTCGCTGTCACCGGCCTGCTGTTCGCCGGCTCCGTCGCCACCGCCGGCACCGCCAACGCGGCCCAGCCCGGAGCGACCTGCAGCGAATACACCACCTCCGAGCCGCTGCTCCGGTCGAACAGCACCGGCGCCGCCGTGCAGGCTCTCCAGTGCGAACTGAACCTCTCGATCAACCCCAACCAGGGCTACCGGCTCGACAAGGACGGCGTCTTCGGCCAGGCGACCCTGAGCGCCGTCTACAAGTTCCAGAGCTGCGTCGGCCTCACGGTGGACGGCGAGGTCGGCCCGCAGACCTGGGCGAAGCTGGACTACTGGAGCAACGCGGCCGGCTGGGCCTGCTGACAGGACTGGTCAACGCATCGGGGCGGGGCACCGGCAGGTGCCCCGCCCCGAGGGCGCTTGAGGGGTGGGTCAGCCTTCGAGCGGCAGGCGGCCGGTGCGGACGGCCTCGACGAAGGCGCTCCAGGCGGCGGCCGGGAAAACGAGCGCCGGGCCCTGCGGGTCCTTGGAGTCACGCACCGGAACGAGGCCGGGGAATCCGGGGGCTACCTCGATGCAGTTGCCGCCGTCGCTGTTGCTGTGGCTGCTCTTCCACCAAGCGGCTGCGGCGACCTCGATGCAGTTACCGCCGTTGTCACCGCTGTGGCTGCTCTTCCGCCAGATCAACACAGCTCGCTCCTCGGGGAGTTCTACGCCGGGAAGTCGCCCTCACGGACGGCCGCAACGAAGGCTTCCCAGGCAGCGGCCGGGAAAACGAGCGCCGGGCCCTGCGGGTCCTTGGAGTCACGCACCGGAACGAGGCCGGGGAATCCGGGGGCTACCTCGATGCAGTTGCCGCCGTTGTCGCCGCTGTAGCTGCTCTTCCGCCAGGCCGTCACGACGAGCTCGTTGCTCTTCATCCTTGAAACCCTCCAGCGCATCGGCCATCAACCGAAGCGAGTCATACTCTGACAAACACTCAGCGCGGAACTGATCATAGCGACGCTGATGCTTGGCCACGACGTCAGGATCACTGCTCAGGTGCCCTCGATCGAGGCTCTCCGAGTACACCGATCGCTGCCCATCCGGCAGCTCCAGCATCACCATAGCCGCGTTGAAGACCATCCGACGGAACGAGAATGGTGCCACCTGGATGATGACGTTCGAGAGCTGAGCCACTCGCAGCAGATGCTCCATCTGCCTTCTCATCACATCCGGTCCGCCCACGACCGTTCGAATGGCACTCTCGTCAAGGATGACGAGCAACAGCGGTCCATCAGGTTCGAGAAAGCGACTCTGTCGACTGAGTCGAGCCCTGGTCAGCTCCTCGATCTCCGCAGGCTTTCCGGTCGCAACACCGCTGGCGAATAGCGTCTGCGCATACTGCCTGCACTGCAACAGCCCGTGCATCACAGAGTCCTGGTACGCGCGCACCCCGATCGCGATGGCCTCCTGGTCCACGTACTCCTCGAACCAGTCCGGGTGATCGATCGCCACGTTCCAGTCGACCCGCCCGTACAGCCGCATCAGCAGGTCACCGGCGTCCAGCAGCTGCCCGATCTCCACGACCTCGTCGAGAGGCGGCTTGCGTCGCCCACCCTCGGTCCGTGAGACCACCGTCCGGTCGAGGTGGAGCAGCTTGCCCAACTCCTCCTGGGTGTAGCCCGCTTGCTCGCGCGCGTAGCGGATCTCCTCGCCGAACATGATCGCGGAGCTCGCCGTCGGTCCGCGCTACTTTCGCCGTGTCATCACCACTCCCACCTGTGCGTCACGTGCCCAACACGTGGATTTGGACGCAACCGTACTCCCGCAGGCCGATCATTGACACCGGAAAGCGATCATCTGCGTGCGCAGCGTGAACTTTGCGCCCCACTCGCACGCCCCTCCGCCCCCTTCGAGGTGCCCCATGCTCACTGCCCGTCGCCCCCGCATGTTCGTCGCGCGCCTCGACTCGCGGACCGAGTCCACGCCCCTCGCGCGCTACCTGCTCCGGGCGTACCTCTCCGGGCTCCCCTCGGGCGAACGGTACGGCGACACGGCCGAGTTGCTTCTCGGTGAACTGTTCGCCAACGCCGTCCAGCACTCGGATGCCCCCGACGAGAGGCACATCGAAGTCCGCTTCTCGCTCGTTAACTCCCGCCTGAGGATTGAAGTCCACGACGTCGGCACCACCCACCCCGCCCTCCACGCCCCCACCCCCGACGACGAACACGGCCGCGGACTCTTCCTCGTCAACGAGCTTGCCGAACGCTGGGGCAGCGCCTCCCGCCCGGACGGCGTCGGCAAGTTCGTCTGGGTCCTCGTCGCTCCCGTCCCCACCCCCGTCCTCGTCACCGTCTGAAAGCCCGAACCCCCATGAATCTCGCCACCCTCGCCCGCCACACCCTCTCCCGTGGCGCCACCCCGGCCGCCACGTACGCGCTCATCGCCCGCCTCGGCCACCAACCCCTGATCTGTGCCCGCGCGGTCTGCCTGGCTCTCGACATCCCCCACGCCGAAGCCACCCGCCGCCTCGACGACTGCTACGACGCCCTCCTCGCCGACCCCCGCCCCAACTCCGAGGACGACACGGGCGAACTCCTCGAAGCCCTCGGCGTCTTCGACGTCCCCAAGAGTCTCGACACCACCGAACTCGCGGTCGTCGACCTCTTCCTGGCCGCCATCGAGGCCCTGGGAGGGATTCGCCCGGGTCACCAGCACGGCCTCCAGCGCTGGTTCACCACCGGCAACCTCACGGCGGCCTACCTCTCCCTCACCGCCACCCACCCCCTCCCCCGCACCGGCGACCCGGTCCAGTACTGGAACACCCTGACCAGCGCGGGCGAGCTCCTCACCGCCACCCCCAACCCGGACCCCCGCCTCAAGCTCGCCCTCACCCACTGCCGCACCCAAGCCGCCACCCACCCCTGAACCCACCGACTCCGCCAGCACCCAGCGGCCACCGAACGCGCCGCACCCCACGCGCCCCGCGCAGGAAGTCGACCCCGCCGACTTCCTGCGCACCCCCGGCGAACAGCAGTCGCCGGCTCCGCCGCACGAACGCGCGCTCGGCCAGCACAATGAGGCCGAACCGCACGTACGGACGAGAGGCCCCGGGCATCCATGCTGAACCCGCTCGCTGCGCCGGACGCGGTGGAAGCCGCGGCGGAACCCCTTCTGGACCTGCTCCAGGACTGCGACCACGAGCCGTTCATCGAGCTGCTTCACGTGGTCCCCGTGGCGGGGACGACACCCGGGCATGACCGGATGCAGGGTCTCGCGCAGGCCGTCTACGACGCCGGCGGCTGGGGCAGCGGGTACCAGGTGACCACACCCCTAGCCCCGTTCACGTCATCCCGGGCCTGGCGGGGCATTCTCCGTCGACAGGTGACCGAGGGGTTCATGCAGCCCGCCAACAGGCGGCCGGCAGCCAACCTGCGCACGCCCGACGAGATCCGGCAGGCCGGCGAACTCGCCGATGGCGTCGCCGACCTCATCGAGGCACACCTCGGTCCCGTCCGAAGCTCCGGCGATGTCGGAGGCCCGCACTCGTCCTACACCTGGTGGCGCAACCTGCTCTTGGTCACCGACAGTTGGGCCACGATCCTGCATCTCGCGATCAGCGACTGACCAACCACCTCTCCTCCGGCACCGGCCACCCTCCGGTTTCCTGGGGTCGTGTCCTGCGGAGTGGCGCAGCGGATCACCCCGGGGCGGTGTTCACGGTCACCGCCAGGCCCCGGGAAGCACTGCGCCCCGCACCGGAAGTCAGCCCCGCCGACTTCCTGCTCACTCCGGCGCCCGGCGGCGAAACCCGGCGGCGCCGCCGGCGGCCGGATGCCGGATGCCGGACCACGACAACGCGCAGGAAGTCGGCCTGGCCGACTTCCTGCGCGTTACCTCCGACCGGAAGCCGAGCAGCTGCCCTGCCGGCTTCCCGAGCGTGTGACTACCTGGGACGGGACCCGCTGAAGAGGTCCATGTAGCCCACGTACGGCATCAGCTGCTGCAGGGTGTAGAACGTGCGGACGAACCCCTCGGTGCCGAACGTGAGGGGAGGAGTGCCGGCGTTGTTCATGACCCGGTACACCCAGTTCGAGATCGTGGCCCAGTTCGTCTCCAGGTTGACGTTCTCAACGCCGATCTGAGCGAGGCCGTGGTCGCGGATGTTGCCGCGGATGTTGTCGAAGATCCGACCGAAGCGCGCCGCCTCCGAGGTGGCCTGGACCATCATGAGGATGGAGTCCGCCAGGAGGCTGCGCCCACTGCCGCTGGCCATGAGGCCGGAGATGTGGTGCACCTGCTGCAGGGCGTTGTCGAGCCTCGGCCCGTTGATCTGCTGGTTCTGCCGGCTACCGCCGCCAGGGATGTTGTTGTAGTTGCTGGACCAGGGGAGAACGCTCGCGTTGACGCCCAGGACCCGGTTGAAGCGGTTCGTCGACGCGGCGCCGTCGTTGAAGACCCAGTGCGTGCCCCCGGCCTGGTAGAAGCCGGCCAGGTACAGGTTGTGCGGCCAGAAGTACATCGCACCCTGGTAGACGCCGCTCCGGTGGATGCTGATCTGGATGAGCTGCTCGTTGTCCGCCACGACGGTCTCGTCCAGGTCGGTCCTGAACCAGTCGTGGCTGCTCAGCGTGTGGAGCCGGGAGATCACGTCCCAGTACCGCTGGTGCGGCGAACCGCCACCACCGTTCAGGTCACTGATGTCCCAGTCGATGTTGGTGAGACGTTCGTTCGTGTCGGCGCGCGCCGCGGGCGACGTCATGCCCGTGAGCCCGACCGCCAGCGCGAGGGCGATCAGTGCGCCGACCAGTCGGTGGAGCACCCGTGCCGGTGCGGCGGGTGCTTTCGTCGTTGGCATGCGGGAATTCCTCCGTGGTGAGGGAACCAGTCGTCAGCGCGCCCCGCCCGGCCGCCTGTTTCTCCACGCAGCGAGCGTCCGTGACGCGCCGTCAGCACCATAGGCGGCCGCTCCTTCTCCGCATGCTCCGTCAGGGACCAGGCATTTGATCACCAGTGCACACGCTGGACACCGCCCCACCCGGACAGCACGAGTTCACTCTTGACGTCTCCGTCTACAGCGCGGCCCGGTACGCCTCCAGCCGGTCGGCCAGTTCCTCCGGGTGGCCGAGCATCGGGAGGTGGTCGCCAGGCATCTCGTCGGGCCGGAAGCCGAGGCGCTCCTCGACGTGGCGCCGCAGGAACGCGGGCGGGAAGAAGCGGTCGCCGGTGGCGAGCAGGAACCTGGTCGGCACGTCCGGCCAGGCCGCCAGCGGCCACGGTGTCCCGAACGGCGTCGTCGACTGCCGCCGCTGGTGCTCCGTGAGGAGTTCCTCGGCCAGTGCGGCCGGGGTGTCGTGCAGGAACAGGGCGCGCTCGTCCTCCTCCGCACCCTCCGGCACGCCCCTGCTGCGGTCGGACTCGCGGCGGGCCGGCCCGTAGCCGGTGTTCTCCCACCAGGCGCCCGGCGTCTCCCCGGGTGCCGGCACCTGGGCCTGGAGCATGATCAGCAGTTCCACCGGCACCCGCGCGCACACCAGCGGTCCGGTGAAGCCGCCGAACGAGTGGGCGACGACCACGAGTCCGCCCGTCCGGTCGCCGATCGCCGCGACCACCGCGTCCGCGTACTCGGCGAGCCCGGCCGCGTCGTCGTCGCACGGCAGGTCCGGCGCGAGCACCTCGTGGCCCCGTCCGCGCAACTCGGCCGCCAGCGGCTCCCAGCACCAGGAATCGGCGGCCGCGCCATGGATCAGAACGTACGTCGTCACGGATCACTCCCGCCCGGAACGGATCACTCCCGCATCGCACCCGAGCCTACCGGCCGATCCGCCCCCGAACGGCCGGTAGGCACCCGCATACTCATCCCAACGACCATTCACCGACCACTCGTTGGGGGAAGCCCTTGTTCCGCGACACCCGCCCGCGCGACATCCGCGTACCGACCCACCGCGAGACCGCCGCGGAGTGGGGCGAGCAGATCGCCGCGCTCCGCGCCGCTCCGCCCGGGTGGTCCTTCCTGCTGGGGCGGCTCTCCTCCGACGGCTACCTCTGCCACCTGGACCTCAACTACCACCTGGACGGCGAGCCCGTCGCCGTCGTCCAGACCTCGCGCCCCGTCCCGGACGCCCACCGGGTGGGCTCCCTCACCACCCCGCAGTCCCAACTCTCCACCTTCCTGGCCAACTCGGACCGCCTCGACCCGCTCACCCACCTCGCCCCGCTCCACGGCCCGCCCACCCCGGGCGAGGTCCTGCTCCACGGCGTCCCCGTCCCGGTCGAGGTCCACCACAGCCACGGCTGCCACAGCGCCCTGCTCCCCCGGCTCCCCTCCCAACGGGGCTACGTGATCGTCACCGCCGCCACCGAGCACTGGGCCACCGCGACCGACCTCGCCCTGCGGCCCCCGGCGGCGTTCTGAGCGGGGCAGCGGGCGCGGGGCAGCGGAGCGACGCGCCGAACTGTCGAACGACATACCGAACTCCCGGGCGATTCACTCGAACAGCGGAAGAACCGGCGCCAAGCCCGAACTGACCTGACGTCATAAATGCGCCGACAGCGCTATGTTCACGCCAATTACCCGCAGAGCATCCCCGGTCCGGTGGCACGGATGGGGTTAGCCTGTGGCCATGGTTGCAAACTACAAGGAAGAAGTAGCCATGCCCGACGCGGAGTTCGTCAGCGGCCCCGCGCTGATCCTCCAGTCCCTCGCCTCCGACCCCGACCGGCGGGCCGTCGTCGCCGCCGACGGCACCGAGGTCACCGCCGGCGACCTCGCCACCGCCACCTATCGCCTCGCCCACGAGCTGATCGCCCGGGGCGTCGCCCCCGGCACCACCGTGACCCTGCTGACGGGCAACACCCCCGAGGCCCTCAGCGCCCGGTACGCGGCGGGCCTCGCGGGCGCCCGGGTGGTGAACCTGTACGACGGCATGAGCACCCCGGTGCTGGCCGAGATCACCGCGAGCGTCGACACCGCCGTGCTGCTGGTGGACGCCGAACGGTACGCCGAGGCCCCCGAGTTGCTCCCGCTGATCGACGTGCCGACCGTCCTCACCCTGGGCCCGGGGCCGCTCGACGGCCGCACCCCGGCCATCGGCGAGGACGTGATCGCCGCCTCCGCCCACCGCCCGGCCGAGCCACCGGAGGTCCGGATCGGGCCGGAGGACGACCTCAGCATCCGCCACACCGGCGGTACCACCGGCATCCCGAAGGGCATCCTCAGCCTGCACGGGCCCTACCGCCGCGTCTTCGACGCCCCGATCGTCAGCGACCCCGCCGACGGCACACCCCGCCTCCTCGCCGCCACCCCGCTGGCCCACCTCAGCGGGGTCCTCGCCGACGCGGCCCTCCAGCGCGGCGGCACGGTGGTCCTCCTGCGCTCCTTCGACCCCGGCGCGGTCCTGGCGGCGGTCGAGCGCGAACGCATCACCGACTTCTGGGTGCTGCCGCCGTTGCTCCACCAGCTGCTCGACCACCCGGCGATCGGCCGCACCGACCTGTCCAGCCTGCGGCAGATCCTGTACGGGGGCAGCGCCGCCTCACCGACCCGGATCCGCGAGGCGCTCAAGGTCTTCGGGCCGGTCCTGGTGGGCGTCTACGGGATGTCGGAGGCGCAGCTGATCTCCGTGCTCACCCCGCGGGAGCACGAGCGGATCGGCCAGGGCGGCCGGATCCCGGTCGGCCGGCCCGTCCCTGGCGTCGAGGTGGCGATCCGCTCGCTCGACGGCACCGACCTGCCGGCCGGCGAGCAGGGCGAGATCCACGTGCGCTCCGACGTCGTCATGGCCGGGTACTGGAAGCGGCCGGACCTCACCGCCGCGGTGCTGCGGGACGGCTGGCTGGACACCGGCGACATCGGCTACTTCGACCAGGACGGCTACCTCTACCTCTCCGACCGGATCAAGGACCTGATCATCGTGGTCGGCGGGCACGTCTACCCCTCCGAGGTGGAGGACCTCCTGCTCACCCACCCGACGGTCGCCCGTTGCGCGGTCTTCGGGGTCCGCGACGACCAGGAGGCGGAGCACGTCCACGTCGCCGTCGTCCCCGCCACGGGGCAGCGGCCGCGGCTGGACGAGCTCCAGGCCTTCGTCACCGAGCGCAAGGGGCGGATCTTCGCCCCCGAGGTGCTGCACGTCGTCGACGAGATCCCGCTGACGCCCGTCGGCAAGCCGGACAAGAAGCGCCTGCGCGCGGCCGCCACGGGCTGACGGCGCCCACGGGCCCACGGCCCACGGCTTCACCCCATGGTGGGGTTTGGCTCAACGGACCACGGCCCCCGTGCCGAGAAGCCAACGGGGTGGCGGCGCTGAGGGCCGCCACCCCGCGCCACCCCACCCCCGCCGGGCCCGCGAAAAATCACTCGTCGACCACCTGTTCGTATGCCTATGATCACCCCTCATGACCAGCAGAGATGTGGGGAAACGCGTGACGCAGCAGACCGCCGACCGCCAGGGCCGGACCGTGGTGCTCGAGGAGATCACGGAGGAGAACTGGCGCGACGTCGCCGACGTGGCGCCGGCCGACGACCAGCGCCGGTACGTGGCCGCACTCGCCGCGCGCTACCTCCTGCTCTCCCAGCGCGGCGGGGTCTGGACGTCCCTCGGCGTCCGCGCCGGCGAGGACATCGTGGGCCACGTCATGTGGGCGTACGACGACGAGGACGGCACCCACTGGATCGGCGGCATGGTGGTGTCCGAGGCCGAACAGGGCCGGGGCGTGGGCCGCGCCACCATGCACGCCGTGATCGAGCGTCTGTCGGCGCTGCCGCAGTGCCGGGAGATCCGCCTCTCCTACCACCCGGACAACACCTCCGCCGGGCACCTCTACACCTCGCTCGGCTTCCGGCCGACCGGGGACCACGAGGACGAGGAGATCGTCGTGGCGCTCCCCGTCGGTCAGGCGGTCACCACCTGACCGCGTAGACCTCGGGCGTCCTCCCGTCCCCGGAAGGCCCGCCGGTACTCCCTCGGTGCCACGCCCACCCTGGCCGTGAAGACCGGCCGCAGCGAGACCGCCGAGGCGAAGCCGCAGTGGGTGGCGACGGCGTCGACGGGCAGGTCGGTCTCCTCCAGGAGGCGCTGGGCGGCCAGGACGCGCTGGTCGAGGAGCCAGCGCATCGGGGCGGCTCCGGTGGCGGCGGTGAACCTGCGCGCGAAGGTGCGTTCGGACATCAGGGCGGCGCCGGCCATCCGGCGCACCGTCCAGGGGGCGTCGAGGGAGGTCAGCACCTCCGCCCGGAGCCGGGCCAGCGGGTCGTCGCCGACTGCCGGGTCCGGAACCGGGGAGGGGATGAACTGGGCCTGGCCGCCCGCCCGGAACGGCGCGGTGACCATGGCGCGGGCGATCGCGGCGGCGGCCTGCTGGCCGTGGGCGGTGCGGACGAGGTGCAGGCAGAGGTCGATGCCCGCCGCGACGCCCGCCGAGGTCCACAGGCCGTCGCCGCCGGTGAAGAGCACCTCGGGCCGGACCGTCACCGCCGGGAAGCGGCGGGCGAGTTCAGGGGCGAGCGCCCAGTGGGTGGTGGCCTCGCGGCCGTCCAGCAGGCCGGCCTCGGCGAGGACGAAGGCGCCCGCGCAGAGCGAGGCGATCGGGACGCCGGCGGCGGAGACGGCCCGCAGGGCGTCCAGGATCTCCGGGCTCCGCCGGACGGCCGGGTCCTCGACTCCGGGCACCACCACCAGGTCGCAGTCGACCAGCGCCGCGGGGCCGTGGTCGGGGACCCGCTCCAGCCCGCCGCCCAGCCGCACCCGGGCGCCCTCCGGCCCGCAGACCAGCAGGTCGAAGGCGGGCAGGCCGGGCCGGGAGGTCCGGTTCGCCCACACCTCGCCGATCACCGCGTAGTCGAAGGCCCGGACCCCGTCGAAGATCAGACACCCCACGGTTCGCATGGCAGGAACCTATGGCACCGGAACCCGTGGCAGGAATCCATCGATGGGTGGCCCCTGCGCCCATCACGCCGCCCGGGCGGCCCCGACCACCATGGTCGGCATGACCAACACCGACGCCTTCGACGCCCCGCTCACCCTCGACCCGGACGCCGTCCTGCTGCTCGTCGACGTCCAGAAGGGCTTCGAGGACGCCTCCTTCTGGGGCCCGCGCGACAACCCGCGGGCCGAGCAGCGGATGGCCGAACTGATCGCCGTCTGGCAGGACACCGGCCGGCCGATCGTCACCGTCCAGCACGCCTCCACGGCGGGCCCGCTCGCCGAGGGCACCCCGGGGTACGCGCTGAAGGACTTCGTCGCCGACGTCACCCCCGCCCTGCACGTCACCAAGACCGTCAACAGCGCCTTCTACGGCACCCCGGACCTGCACGCCTGGCTCCGGCAGCGCGGCGCCCGGCAGGTGGTCGTCACCGGGATCATCACCAACGTGTGCTGTGAAACCACCACCCGGATGGCCGGCAACCTCGGCTACGACGCGATCTTCCCCACCGACGCCATGCACTCCTTCGACATGACCGGCCCCGACGGCACCACCGTCCCCGCCGCCGAGCTCGCCCGCGCCACCGCGACGACCCTGCACGCCAACCGCTTCGCCAAGGTGGTCACGACCAGGGACGTCACCCGAGCCGCCACGGCCTGAACAGCGGCTCGCACTCGGCGTCCTCCTCCTCCGCGTCGAGCAGCACGTACGAGGCCCCGGGGCCCGGCGCGCGCTCCCGCAGCCGCGCCGGGGCCTCGGCCGGGGCGATTCGTCCGGGCACGGCGCCGGAAGGGAGTTGATCTCCCCGCCGCCGCCGTTGTTGGGTGGCTCCTGCTGCCCTGCCCCCGGCGACGAAGGACCGTGACACGTGGACGAGAAGGTGGACGACCGGGCCGCCCGGGCCGCGCTCTTCGAGGAGCACCGCCCGCACCTGCGCGCCGTCGCGTACCGGATGCTCGGCTCGGTCGGCGAGGCCGAGGACGCCCTCCAGGAGGCGTGGCTGCGCTACGACCGCACCGACACCACCGACGTGGCCAACCTCGGCGGCTGGCTGACCACGGTGGTCTCGCGGGTCTGTCTGAACCTGCTGCGCACCCGCGCCCAGCGCCGCGAGGAGCCGCTGGAGCCCGTCGGTCCCGGCGGCGAGCCCGGGCCGCCGCGCATCCCGGACCCGCTGCTGCGGCGCGAGGGCGTGGTGGACCCGGAGCAGGAGGTGGTGCTCGCGGACTCGGTCGGGCTGGCGCTGATGGTGGTGATGGAGTCGCTGTCGCCGGCCGAGCGGGTCGCCTTCGTACTGCACGACCTGTTCGCGGTGCCGTTCGAGGAGATCGCCCCGCTGATCGAGAAGACCGCCGCCGCCACCCGCCAGCTGGCCAGCCGGGCCCGCCGCAAGGTCCGGGGCCAGGCGCCCGCGCCCGACCCGGACCTCGGCCGGCAGCGCGCGGCCGTGGACGCGTTCTTCGCCGCCGCCCGCAACGGCGACCTGGACGCGCTGGTCGCCGTGCTCGACCCGGACGTGGTGCTGCGCTCGGACGGCGGCACGGTGCTGGCCCGGCACACGGTGGTGCTCTCGGGCGCGGGCACGGTGGCCGGCCAGGCCGTCCTGTGGGGCACGCTGTCGCCGTTCGCCCGCCCGGCGCTGGTCAACGGCACCGCGGGCGCGGTGGTCATCGGCGGCAACGGCCGGGCGCTGTCGGTCATGGCGTTCACGGTGGTGGACGGCGCGATCGTCGCGATCGACGTGCTCACCGACCCGGAGCGGCTGGCGGCGCTGGACCTCTCGGACTTCCGGGACGCCTGACCCGGGGCGGCGGGGGTGGGCGGGCCCGGTCCGCCCTCCCGCCCCCGCTCCGCGTCAGCGCCCGACCGCGCCGTCCAGCTGCTCGCGGATGATGTCCGCGTGCCCGGCGTGCCGTCCGGTCTCCTCGATCATGTGGACCAGCACCCACCGCAGCGACGGCCCCTCGGCGTCGTCCGGCCGCAGCGAGCGCGCACCCGGCCGGTCCAGGTCCGGGGCGGCCGCGGCCACCGCGTTCGACCGCTCGATCGCCGCCCGGTAGCCGGCGACCTCCGCGGCCACGGTCGCGCCGTCCAGCGGCACCTCGTCCGACTCGCGCGGCTCGGCGCCCACGCCCCGGTAGGCCCAGGTGAACCAGTTGTCCTCGACCACGGCGAGGTGGCGCACCAGCCACAGCAGGCTGGTGCCGGAGGCGACGCCGGGGCGCCGGGCGTCCTCGTCGGCGACCCCGTCGAGCTTGGCGATCACCGCCGCGCGCAGGTAGTCCAGGAAGGACAGCAGGGTGGTCGACTCGTCCGCGTTCAGGCTCGGCGGACGGACGTCGGAGGGCCCGCTCGGGGCGGTGGTCTCGGTCATCGCGCCACCCTAGCCAGCGCCGGAACCTCGGGACAGCGACTTTGAGGAGGCGTCACCAGCCCTGCGCGACCACCCAGTCGGCCAGCTTCCGGGCGCAGTCGTCCACCGACTCCTTCCAGCTGTGCCCCGCGCCGTCCCCGGCCTCGTCGCTGACGTGCTTGACCAGCCGCACGGGCACCCCGGCCCGGTGCGCGACGGTGGCGACGGCGTAGCCCTCCATGTCCACCAGGTCGGCGTGCTCGGCGAGCCGGTCGCGGGCGTCCGGGTCGGAGACGAAGAGGTCGCCGGTGGCCAGCACCGGGCCGTCGCCCTTGCCGATCACCAGCGGCGCGCCGTACTCACGCCCGGTGAGCGCGTGCAGGGTGGTGGTGTCCAGGTCGTGCTGGATCACCTGGACCACGTGGTGGATGCCCTCCCAGCCGGGGCGCAGCGCACCGGCCGTGCCCAGGTTGATCACCTCGGAGGGCTTCTCGCCCTGCGCGAGGACGGTGGCCAGCGCGACGGCGGCGTTGACCTTCCCGATCCCGGTGAGCAGCACGGGCAGGCGGTCGTCCAGGTGGGCGGCCTCCTCGCGCACGGCGACGACGAGCAGCGGGCGGTCGGGCGAGATCGTTCCAAGCAGGCGCATACCTCCATCGTACGGAGCGAGGGGATGCCGCACCCGGGAACGCACGCCCCCACCCGGCCCCCGCGCTCCGCCCGGCGGGGAACCGCGGAGGGGCCGGCCGGCGTCGGACGGTTCACCACCTCCCGGGGCGACCGGCACGACCGGCAGGAGCGGCCGGAGCGGCAGAAGCGGCAGGGACCGGCACAAGCGGTACCGGCGGTACGAACCGCCCCGGGGAACGTGCACGACATGCTCAAGATCGGCGCAAGTCAGGTGTGGTCGCGGGGAGTCACGGCCATACTGCTGCCATCGGTCGGGCCCCGGGGACGGGCCCGGCCCCAGGGGAGGATGAGGCGGGTGGCAACACCAGTAGGCAACGGCGCGTCCGGCGCCGCGGTCCCGGCACGGCCGAACCAGCCGCCGGGTACGGCGGTGGCGGCGGCCGCACCGGTGGCGACGGCCGGGTCGGGGGGCCGCCCTGCCGTTCCCGGAGCGGCCCCGCCCGCGCGGCCCGGCGGCGCTCCCCCGGCGCCCAGACCCGGCGGGGCGCCCGTGCAGCGCCCCTCGACGGCCGTCGCCACCGGTGTGCGCGCCCGGCTCGCCCAGGCGACCCGCACGCCCCCGGGCCGGCTGCGGCTGGCCGGTGTGGTGCTCGCGGTGCTCACCGTGGCCTTCGGGGGGCTCACCGCCTGGCAGTTGGAGACCAGGGCACAGGCCGCCGACCGGGTGGTCTCGTACAGCCAGCCGCTCAGCCGGGACGCCGCCGAGATCCACCGCAACCTGGCCGACGCGGCCACCACCGCGGCGAGCGGCTTCCTGCTGGCCGGCGCCGAGCCCGACGAGGTCCGCAGCCGCTACGAGCAGGACGTCGCCACCGCCGCCAAGCTGATCGCCGAGGCCGCCGCCCGGACCACGGCGACCTCCCCCGCACAGGGCTCGCTCGCCCGACTGAACCAGCAACTCCCGGTGTACGCCGGCCTGGTGGAGACGGCGCGGGCCGACAACCGGCAGGGCATCCCGCTCGGCGGCGGCTACCTGCGCTACGCCTCCGAGCAGATGCAGACGGTGCTGCTGCCGACCGCCGCCGAACTGGCCGCCGCCGAGAACCAGGAGCTGGCCGACGACTACGCCGCCGCCGAGGCGGTGCCGTGGGCGGCGTACGGCCTGGCGCTGGTCACCCTGGCCGCGCTGGCCTGGGTGCAGTCGACGCTGTTCCGCCGCACCAACCGGGTGTTCAACATCGGACTGCTGGGCGCCACCGCCGCCGTGCTGGCCGGCGCCCTGTGGCTGACCGTCACCGGGCTGGCCACCGACGCTGCCCTCCACCGCAGCAGCCGCGAGGGCGCGGGCCCGCTGGAGGCGCTCAACTCCGCCCGGGCGGACGTGCTGACGGCCCGGCTGGCGGAGAACCTGCACTTCGTCGCCCGCGGCTCGACCACCAAGTACGCCGACCAGTGGGCGAAGGCCGCCGAGAACCTGGCCGGCGCCGAGAAGACTCCGCCGGGCCGGTACAGCGGCTCGCTGGCGGATGCCTTCCACAAGGCGCCGGAGGCCGCCAAGCCGAGCGTCCAGGAGGCCGGGAAGCAGTTCGACGAGTGGCGCCGGCGGCACGACGCGGCCCGGACGCTGGAGGTCGACAACGCCGACTACCAGGGCGCCCTGGAGGCCACCGTGACGGCCAAGGGCGACGCGGCCACCGCCGACGCCGCCTTCAACGCCACCGACAAGGCGCTCGCCCAGGCCGCCGACATCGAGCAGGACCGCTTCACGAAGGCCGCCGAGGGCACCGGCGGGGACCTGCGGGCCGCCGCCGTCGCCGCCGCGCTGCTCGGCCTGCTGGCCGCGGCCGCCGCGCTGCGGGGCCTGGGCCGACGACTGGCCGAGTACCGGTGACGGGCGAGGGGGAGACCGACCGATGCGCACCATGACCTTCCGGAGAACCACCAGGCCCGCCGCCGCGCTGGCCCTGCTGGCGGCCGGCGCGGCCGTGCTCGCCGGGGGCGGCCCGGTCGGCGCCGCACCCGCGGCCGCGACCGCCGCGCCCCTGGCCGTGCAGCAGGAGCAGACGCCGGGCGACGGCTGCGACGTCTACAAGAGCGTGCCGCCGAGCACCGAGGACGGCCCCGCCGTCAAGGCCATCAAGGCCAAGCGCAGCCTGGTGATCGGCGTGGACCAGAACAGCTACCGCTGGGGCGCCCGCAACCCGAACACCGGGCAGATCGAGGGCTTCGACATCGACCTCGCCCGGGCGATCGGCGCGGCCGTCATGGGCGACCCGGAGAAGGTGGTGCTCAAGCCGGTGGCCACGGCCGACCGGATGGACGCCATCAAGAAGGGCCGGGTCGACCTGATCGTCCGCACCATGACGATCAACTGCAAGCGGATGGAGGACGTCGCCTTCTCCAAGCCGTACTTCAACATCAGCCAGCGCGTCCTGGTGCCGAAGTCCTCGCCGGCGAAGAACATCGACGACGCGGTCAAGGACAAGGCGGTCTGCGCCGCCGACGGCTCCACCGCGCTGAACATCGTCAAGGAGAAGAAGACCGCCCGGCAGGTCGTCACGGTGGAGAACCAGCTGGACTGCCTGGTCCTGATGCAGCTCGGCAAGGTCGACGCCACCATGACCGACAACGGCCTGGCGGCCGGCCAGGCCGCACAGGACCAGACCGTGCGGATCGTGGACGGCGAGGCGCAGCCGGAGGTGATCGGCGTCGCCATGCTGAAGGACAGCACCGACCTGACCGCCCGGGTCAACCAGGTCCTGGCCGACTACTACGCGCGCGGCGACTGGGCCCGTTCGTACGAGCACTGGCTCAAGCCGTACATGCTCAACGAGGCCGATCACTACTGGCCGGGCTCGCACTGAGGCGGCGTCCGGCCGGCCCGGCGGCGACGCGCGGGGCCGGCCCGCGGTGACGCGGAAGACGGCGCGGGGGAGGTAGCGCACGCGCCGTCAGCGGGGCGTTGACGGTGCCTTGACGCCCCGCGCCCGCTCCGCCGGAACGGCCACCGGTTAGGGTTCGGGACGATCACCACGGGGAGACCGGTGGTGGATACGGGGGTTGTCGTGGGACCGCACGTCAGGCACGTCGGGATCGCACGCGAGGAAGGAAGGACACCGCGGTGGCGGCATCGGCTGGCCCGGCACTGAGCCGGGAGGAGGTCGACCGCGCGCTCGCCCGCCTCGGCGCGGAGCGGGACGCGGTCGAGTCGGCGCTGCTCGCCCTCCAGGACCACCCGGGCCTGCGGCTGCTGGACGGCGCCGAGCTGTCCGGGCGCACCCTGGAGCGCTGGTCCGTCGCCGGCAAGGGCCTGCCGCTGCTCTGGGCGCTGTTCGACCGCTACTCCGAGGCGCTGGCCTCGGCCCGTGCCGTCCGGGCCCGCAAGGCCAAGCCCGGCGCGCCCGAACTGGCCGAGCTGAGCGAGCTGCTGACCGGCGACGCGGTGACCGTCCCCGGCGGGGTGGTGCCGGACGGCCCGCAGGTGCTCGGCGCGCCCGCCAAGCTGGTCGAGCGGATCAGCCTGGACGCGCTGATGACCCGGATGAACTCCTGGTACGCCACCGTGCTGGAGGTGGTCAGCGCCGCCGACGCGGTCTGGTCGGCGCTGCCGGCCCGGATCGACCTGCTGCTGGCCGAACTCCAGCGGGTGCGCACCCTGGCCGCCTCGCTCGGCGTGCGCACCGGCGGCCACCCGCTGGGCGACGACCTGGCCGGGATCGAGCAGGACCTCACCGCGCTGCGCACCGAGGTGCACGGGGACCCGCTGGCGCTGTGGCGCCCGGCCCGGGTGCCCGCCCAGCGCGGCACCGTCCCGGAGGGCTCGGCCTTCGCCGGCCCGGCCGGGGTGGTGGACACCGAGCGGTTCGACCGGGCCGGGCGGGCGCTGGACGGCGTCCGGCTGGAGCTGGAGGACCTGCTGCGGCTGCGCGACGAGGCCGAGGAGCGCCTCCAGGGCGTCGGCGACCTGCTCCAGCGGGCCGACGCCACCCTGGCCGAGGCGCGCCGGGCGCGCGGCGAGGTGCTGGCGAAGATAGCGTCCAGCGACGTCCCGGCGGTGCCGGGCCCCGCCTCGGCGCTGCGCGAGCGGATCGTCGCCGCGCTGGACCTGCGCCAGGCCGGGCAGTGGGGCCGGCTGGCGCCGGTGCTGGACGCGCTGGAGGACGCCGCCGCCAAGGAGCTGGGCCGGGCCCGGCAGTCGCTCACCGAGGTGACCCAGCCGCTGGCCGTCCGGGCCGAGCTGCGCGGCCGGCTGGACGCCTACAAGGCGATGGCGGCCCGGCTGCGGGTCGCCGAGGACCCGGAAGTGGTCGAACGGTACGAGAAGGCGCGCTGGCTGCTCTGGAGCGCGCCCTGCGACCTGCGGGCGGCGGCCGCCGCGGTGGCCCGGTTCCAGCAGTCGCTGCGCCCGGCCCATGCCGAGGCCGAGCCCGGGCGGGCTCGGGAGGCGGCCGGCCCGGCGCCGGGCGCCTCGCAGGTTCAGGACGGACAGGCTCAGGACGGACAGGCTCAGGGGGGCTGAGGTTGATGGGCGGGACGTGCGAACGGCCGGAGTGCTCCGGCAGCGGCAGGATCGACGCCGACGGCTACTGCGACGAGTGCGGGCTCGCCCCGGCGGGTGGGACCACCGCGGCGACCACGACCGGAACGACCGGGGCAGCCGCGCCCGCCGGGCCGGGCTCGCCCTGCCCGCGCGACTGCTCCGGCACCATCGACCCGGACGGCTACTGCGACGAGTGCGGCCTGACGCCGCCCGCCGACGACACCGGCGTCACCCAGCCCTACGTCCCCTCCGCCCGCGTCTCCGGCGGCTCCGGGCACACCGGCTCGGGGCACACCGGCTCCGCCCGTTCGCTGTCGGCCCGCACCGGCTCGGCGCGCTCGATGTCCGGCCGCTCCCGCTCGCACCGCTCGACCCGTACCGGCAGCGGCCGCTCGCTCTCGGTCCGCTCCACCCGGGGCAGCGCCTCCGCGGGCACCCGCAACCGGCTGGGCGCCGGCCTGGTCACCGTGCCGACCGTCGAGGCGGCCGACCCGTCCCAAGCCGTCCTGGCCGACGCCGAGGTGCCCGAGCGCAAGCGGTTCTGCTCCAGGTGCGACGCCCCGGTGGGCCGGGAGAAGAACGGCCGCCCGGGCCGCCCGGACGGCTTCTGCACCAAGTGCGGGACGCCGTACTCGTTCACGCCCAAGCTGCGCCGCGGCGACCTGGTCGGCGGACAGTACGAGGTGGTGGGCTGCCTGGCGCACGGCGGGCTCGGCTGGATCTACCTGGCGGTGGACCGGCGGGTCAACGACAAGTGGGTGGTGCTCAAGGGCCTGCTGGACACCGGGGACGAGGACGCGCTCGCGGTGGCCGTCGCCGAGCGGCGCTTCCTGGCCGAGGTGGACCACCCGAACATCGTCCGGATCATCAACTTCGCCGAGCACCCGGACCTGCGCACCGGCGCCACCGACGGCTACATCGTGATGGAGTACGTCGGCGGGAAGTCGCTCAAGGACATCGCCAACGAGCGCCGCACCCCGGACGGCCGGCGCGAGCCGCTGCCGGTCGAGCAGGCGATCGCGTACGCGCTGGAGGCGCTGCCGGCCCTGGGCTACCTGCACGGCCGGGGCCTGGTCTACTGCGACTTCAAGATCGACAACGTGATCCAGAGCGGCGACGCGCTCAAGATCATAGACATGGGCGCGGTCCGCCGGCTCGACGACGACGGCCCGATCTACGGCACCATCGGCTACCAGGCCCCGGAGATCGCCACCGACGGCCCCTCGGCCGCCTCCGACCTGTACACCGTGGCCCGCACCCTCGCGGTGCTCACCTTCGACTTCCAGGGCTACAGCAGCACCTACCGCGACTCGCTGCCCGGCCCCGAGCAGGTCGAGGTCTTCGCCCGGTACGAGTCGTACTACCGCTTCCTCGTCCGCGCCACCGACCCGGACCCGGCCCGCCGCTTCGCCTCCGCCGAGGAGATGGCCGACCAGCTCACCGGCGTGCTGCGGGAGGTGCTGGCCCTCCAGGACGACCGGCCCCGGCCCGCGCCTTCCACCCTGTTCGGCCCCGAACTTCGCGTCGTGGACACCGAGTTGGTGCTGCCCACCGAGCAGGCCGGGAAGCTCGCGGTGGCCCCGCTGGACCCGGCCGCCGCCGCCCTCGCCCTGCCCGTCCCCCGGGTCGACCCGGGCGACCCCAACGCCGGCTTCCTGGCCGTCCTGGTCACCCCCGACCCCGAGGAGACGCTCGCCGCGCTGGCCGCCGCACCCGCCGTCTCGGTCGAGAGCCGGCTGCGCGAGCTGCGCGCCCTGCTCGAACTCGGCCGCCACGAGGACGCGGTGAGCCGGCTCGCCGAGCTGGAGCGGGACCAGCCGGACGACTGGCGGGTGGTCTGGTACCGCGGCCTGACCGCGCTGGTCGGCGGCGGGGCCTCCCGGGTTCGGGCCGCCGCGGAGGCCTTCGACGCGGTCTACGACGCCTTCCCCGGCGAGGCCGCGCCCAAGCTGGCCCTCGCCATCTGCGCCGAACTGCTCGGCGACGGCGCCGACGCGGCCGAGTTCTACCGGCTGGTGTGGGCCACCGACCGCGCCTACCTGAGCGCCGCCTTCGGGCTGGCCCGGGTCCGGCTGGCCGAGGAGGACAGGACCGGCGCGGTCCGCGTGCTGGAGACCGTCCCGGCCACCTCCAACCAGTACACCGCCGCCCGGATCGCCGCCGTCCGGGCCCGGCTGCGCGAGCGCCGGCCCACCGACGACCTGGCCGCCGACCTCGACGCGAGCTCCGCGCAGCTGACCGCGCTGCGGCTGGACGACCGCCGCCGCGAGGAGCTGGCCGTCGAGGTGCTCGACGCGGCCCTCGGCTGGGTCGGCGCCGAGGCGGCCGCCGGCCGGCGGGCCACCGGACTGGTGGTCCTGGGACGTCCCGCACAGGAGCGGGAACTGCGCTTCGCCCTGGAGCAGTCATACCGGGTACTCGCCCGGTTGGCCGACCGGGCCGAGAACAGGATCGAGATGGTGGAACGGGCCAACCGTGCCCGTCCCAGGACGTGGGTGTAGCAGATGCCGCAGCAGACCGAGTGCCCGAGCTGTTCGGAGCCGATGGAGCCGGAGGACGCCTACTGCGGCTCCTGCGGGACGGGCCGGGACGGCCGGGCGGCCCCCGGCTCGATGCCGGCGAGCTGGGCCGCCGCACGCGGCGAGGCCGTACCGTCGCCGCGCGGACCGGTCTGTGTGCACTGCGGGCAGCCGCAGGTCGCCCCGGACGGCTACTGCGAGGGCTGTGGCAGCGCCCAGCCGCGCCCGCGCGACCACATGGAGAAGGCCCTCGGGGGCGTCGCCGGGGTCAGCGACCGCGGCGTGCGCCACCACCGCAACGAGGACTCCTTCACCGTCGCCGCGACCTCGCTGCCCGGTGGCGAGCCGGTCGTGGTCGCCGTGGTGTGCGACGGCGTCTCCTCCTCCGACCGCCCCGACGAGGCCTCGGAGACCGCCGTCGACGCCGCCTCCGAGTCGCTGCTGACCGCCCTGGAGGCCGGCCGGGACCCGAACCAGGCGATGCGCCAGGCCATCGCCGACGCCGCGCAGGCCGTCGCCGACCTCGCCACCGACGGCGCCGGCCCCACCCGGCCCGACCTCAACGCGCCCGCCTGCACCTACGTCAGCGCGATAGCCGCTGGCGGCCGGGTCACCATCGGGTGGGTCGGCGACACCCGGGCGTACTGGATCCCGGACGACCGCGCCGCCGCGGAGCCGTTCCGGCTCACCCAGGACGACTCCTGGGCGGCCCGGATGGTCGAGGCCGGGCTGATGAGCGAGGCCGAGGCCTACTCCGACCCCCGCGCGCACGCGATCACCGGCTGGCTCGGCGCCGACGCCGAGGAGGTCGTGCCGCACACCCTCGACTTCACCCCGCACGTCCCCGGCGTGGTGCTGATCTGCACCGACGGCCTGTGGAACTACGCCGAGGCGGCCACCGACCTGGCGTACTACGTGCGCCCGGACGCCCGCACCGAGCCGCTCGCCACGGCGCAGACCCTGGTGAAGTTCGCGGTCGCGGCCGGCGGCCACGACAACATCACCGTCGCCGTGCTGCCGATCGACCCGCCGGCCGCCGCCGAGGACGCCGACCAGACCCCGACCGCGCTGGACCTGCCGGTGATCACTCCGCGACCGGCCCCGGCGGCGGCCGGCGGGGACGACGAGGACCACGACCCGACCCTGCCGGACCTCCCGGTGATCGGTTCCGCCGCGGCCCCGCTGCCCCCGGTCCCGCCCGCGCCCCCGGAGGTCCCCCCGGCGCCGCCCGTCCCGCCGGCCGCTCCCGCCCCGCCCGTCGCACCGCCCGTCCCGCCGCAGCCGCCGCACCCGCCGACGGCCTGACCGACCACCCGCCGGACGCCCCGGCGCCACGGCCCGCCGGCCCGCCCGGCGGGCCGCCCCACCGTCCTGAGCACGTCCACCCCTCACCCGACGGGAGCCGACCGCCCCATGGCAACACTGGCGAAGCCGAACCTGCCCAGGTTCCACGTGGAGATCTTCCAGAACGAGTACCTGGCCGACGGCGCCCGCGAGGTCAACGCCATCGTCACCGTCACCGCGACCGGCGGCGGCACCTCCGGCGGCCGGCCGCTCGGCTTCGCCGACGCCACCCCGGCGGGCAGCGGGACGGCGGCGGCCGTGGTCATCCTGGTGGACTGCTCGGGCTCGATGGACTACCCCAAGACCAAGATCAACGGTGCTCGCGAGGCCACCGCCGCCGCCGTCGACGCGCTGCGCGACGGCACCGCCTTCGCCGTGGTCGCCGGCACCCACGAGGCCCGCGACATCTACCCCGGCGACGGCACCCTCGCGATCGCCTCCGCCACCACCCGCGCACAGGCCAAGGACTCGCTGCGCCGGCTCACCGCGGCCGGCGGCACCGCGATGGGCACCTGGCTGGCCAAGGCCGACAAGCTCTTCCTGACCCGCCGCGACATCGCCATCCGGCACGCCATCCTGCTCACCGACGGCAACAACGAGCACGAGTCGGCCGAGGACCTGGCCCGCAACATCGAGCGGGTGACCGGCCACTTCACCGCCGACTGCCGCGGCGTGGGCACCGACTGGCGGATCGACGAGCTGCGCCGGATCTCCTCGGCGCTGCTCGGCACCACCGACATCGTCGCCGAGCCCTCCGGCCTGGCCGAGGACTTCCGCTCGATGATGGCCGGCGCGATGGGCAAGCAGGTCGCCGACGTCGCACTGCGGATCTGGACCCCGGCCAACGCCACGGTCCGGTTCGTCAAGCAGGTCGCCCCCGCCGTCGAGGACCTGACCTCCCGCCGCACCGAGGCCGGCCCCCGGGCCGGCGACTACCCGACCGGCTCCTGGGGCGACGAGAGCCGCGACTACCACGTCTGCGTCGAGGTGCCGGCCGCCGCGGTCGGCAACGAGATGCTGGCCGCCCGGGTCAGCCTGGTGCTGCCCGAACAGGTCGCCGGCGGCACCCCCGAGGTGCTCACCCAGGGCCTGGTCAAGGCGGTCTGGACGGACGACCTGGCCTCCTCCACCCGGATCAGCCCGCAGGTCGCCCACTACACCGGGCAGGCCGAGCTCGCATCCTCCATCCAGGAGGGCCTGGAGGCCCACCGGGCCGGGGACGTCGACCGCGCGACCGCCAAGCTGGGCGCCGCCGTCCGGATCGCACACGCGACCGGGAACGAGGGCACCTACAAGCTGCTCCAGAAGGTGGTGGACGTGGTGGACCCGAAGGAGGGTACGGTTCGGTTCCGTAAGAACGTGAGCGAGGCCGACTCGATGACCCTTGAGACCCGGTCGACCAAGACGGTACGTGTGAAGAAGTGACCGCTGAAGACGTGACCGGGCCGGCACCCCGGCGCGACGCCGCACCGCGCCGGCCCGAAACGAGGGGGACCTGATGCCGATCTGCCCGAGGGGCCACGAGTCGCAGGCCGAGGACTGGTGCGACTTCTGCGGCTTCCCGATGACTCCGCCGGCCCCCGCCCCGGGGGCGCACGGAGGCTACCCGGGGGCACCCGGGAGCGACCCCGCGCCCGGTACCCACGCCGGGCACCCCGGGTACGGCGGCGCCTCCTTCGGCGCGCCGCCGCCTGCGCCGCCGATGCCGCCGGGGGCCGTCCCGCCACCCGGGGCTCCGCTGCCCCCGCCCGGCATGATGCCCCCGCCGCAGCACGGGGCCGTGCCCCCGCACGGCGCCGCCCAGTCGCACGGGGCAGCCCAGCCGCACGGGGCCGTCCCGCCGCAGGCCGGGCCGCAGGGCCTCACCGCGGGCCTGGCCGTCTGCCCGATCTGCCGCAGCCCCCAGACCGGACGGTTCTGCGAGGAGTGCGGCTACGACTACGAGCTCTCCACGCCGTCGCGCCGCCAGGTGCCCGGCGCCGGCCACACCCCGCCCGGCCCGGCCCAGCAGCCGCCGCTGAACATCCCGCCGGCCTACGGCGGCACCCCGCCGCAGGCCCCGGCCGGCCACTCCCAGGCCCCCCTCGGTCAGCCGCCGTTCGGGCAACCGCCGCTCGGCCGGCCCCCGTTCGGGCAGCCGCCGGCGGCCCAGCAGGCCGTCGCCCCGCCCGTCCCGCAGCAGCCGCAGGCCCCGCAGCACCCGCACACCTACGGCTATCCGCCCTCCATGCCCGGCACCGGGCAGGAGGGGCCCACGCCGGAAGCCGCGTTCCCCGATTCGGCGGTGCGCGAGGACTCCGGCCCGGTGTACGCCCAGCCGGCCGGCCCGGGCCCGAACAACCGCGGCGGCGACTTCGGCACCTCCTTCAACCTGGCCCCGCCGCAGCCCCAGGAGCCCGCCCCGGCCGAGCCGGTGCGGACCAACTGGATCGCCGTGGTCTCGGCCGACCGGGACTACTTCACCGAGATGATGGCCCGCAGCGGCCCCGAGGCGGCCGGCCTGTTCTTCCCGCCGTACTGCCCCGAGCGCCGGATCCCGCTGACCGGCCGCGGCCAGCTGCGGATCGGGCGGCGCAGCCAGCACCGCGGCACCGTCCCGGAGATCGACCTGTCCGTCCCGCCGGAGGACCCGGGCGCCTCGCACCAGCACGCGCTGCTCGCCGAACAGGCGGACGGCAGCTGGGTCCTGGTGGACCAGGACTCGACCAACGGCACCACCATGAACGGCGGCGCGGAGCCGATCGCCCCGCACATCGCCGTGCCGCTGAACGACGGCGACCGGATCCACATCGGCGCCTGGACCACCATCACCGTGCACCGCGGCTGAAAGTCCGTGAGCTGAAAACTCGTCCGATCGTTTTCCGGACGGTCGATCAGCTCCGATCGGCACCAACTCCGGCCGGGCCGGGCGGAATTCGACATCCGCCCGACCCGGCTTTGTTTACGTCGCCTTTAAAATATCCGCAAATTCGCTCGCACAGATGTGCACAGGAGCCTTCACAACCCCTAGGCTCAGCGCACATGACTGCTGCTATATCCGCTGACGGCATCCGCCAGCGGTACGGGGATGTGCAGGCCGTCGACGGGGTGTCCCTCACCGTCGAGGCCGGCGAGTTCTACGGGATCCTGGGCCCCAACGGCGCCGGGAAGACCACCACGATGGAGATCCTGGAGGGCGTCCGGAAACCGGACGAGGGCCGGATCGAGCTGCTGGGCATGGAGCCCTGGCCGCGCAATCCGAAACTGCTGCCGCGAATCGGCGTGCAGTTCCAGGCATCCGCTTTCTTCCGCAAGTTGACGGCCCGGGAGACCATCCGCACCTTCGCGTCGTTCTACGGGGTCGGCCCCAAGCGGGCCGACGCGATGCTGGAGCGGGTCGGCCTCTCGGACAAGGCCGAGACCCTGACCGACCAGATGTCCGGCGGCCAGGCCCAGCGCCTGTCGATCGCGTGCGCACTGGCCCACGACCCGGAGCTCGTCTTCCTGGACGAGCCCACCACCGGCCTGGACCCGCAGTCCCGGCGCAACCTCTGGGACCTCCTGCGGGACATCAACGCCGAGGGCCGCACCGTCGTGCTGACCACCCACTACCTGGACGAGGCCGAGGTGCTCTGCGACCGGGTCTCGATCATGGACCACGGCAGGGTCCTGCACACCGGCGCCCCGGCGGCGCTGATCCGCGAGATCGACGACACCGTCCGGATCAGCGTGGCCTCCGGCCAGCTCCCGCTCGACCGGGCCCGGGAGCTGATGACCGCGGCCGGCGCGGACGTCGCCAACCTCGAGGACGACACCGTCTCGCTCTCCGTCTCCACCCGCCTTCCGGCCCCGGTGCTCAGCGTCCTCGCCGAGCAGAACGCGCTGCGCGGCCTCGAAGTGCGCGGCGCCACCCTGGAGGACGTCTTCCTCCAGCTGACCGGACGGGAGTTCCGCGCATGACCTCGACGACCCCCACCGAGCCGCAGGCCCCCGCCCGGCGCGGCGGCCCGGCCGCCGGCGAGCACGAGCGGGTCAGCGCGTTCTGGAGCCTGTCCCGCGCCATGCTGCTCGGGATGAAGCGCGACCGCACCGCGACCTTCTTCATCCTGCTCTTCCCGCTGGTGTTCCTGGTCTTCTTCGGCACCGTGACCAAGGGCTCCGGCAGCCCCCACGCCAAGGTGGCACAGGTCGGCGCGGTGAAGCTGTTCGACTCCATCCAGGGCGACGAGCGGGCCGGGCTGGACAAGGTCCTCACCATCACGAAGACCGACGACGAGGCCGCCACCCTGGAGAAGGTCCGCAAGGGCGACTACGACGCGCTGATCAAGCAGGGCCCGGACGGCAGGGTCGAGCTGCGTTACACCGCCGCCGACCAGGTCCGCGCCGGCGCGCTCCAGGGCATCCTCAACTCGGTGGTCCAGAACGCCAACCAGGCGGCCACCGGCCAGAAGCCGGCGTTCGTGCTGGACTCCCAGCAGGTCGAGGACAAGTCGCTCAAGCCGATCCAGTTCCTGACCCCCGGCCTGCTCGGCTGGGCCGTCGCCACCGGCGCGGTGTTCGGTGCCGCGCTGACGCTGGTCAACTGGCGCAAGTCCAAGGTGCTGCGCCGGCTGCGGCTGGCCCCGATCAACGCCGGAACCGTGGTCAGCTCCCGGATCCTGGTCTCGCTGCTGACCGCCTTCCTGCAGACCGCCGTCTTCCTGGTGGTCGCGACGAGCTTCTTCGGGCTGAAGCTCACCGGCGACTGGTGGCTGGTCATCCCGCTGGTGGCCTGCGCGACGCTCGCCTTCATGTCGATCGGCCTGCTGGCCGGCTCGGTCGCCAAGACCGAGGAGGCGGCCAACGGCATCTCGCAGATCATCGTGCTGCCGATGTCCTTCCTGTCCGGATCGTTCTTCCCGCTGGACGGGGCCCCGGGCTGGCTGAAGGGCGTCTCCCAGGTCATGCCGCTACACTACCTGGTCGACTCCGCCCAGTCGGTGCTCACCCGCGGCGGCGGCGTCATGGACGCCCTGCCGACCATGGGCGGCCTGCTGCTCTTCGCGGCCGTGCTGACCGGCATCTCCTGGAAGCTGTTCCGCTGGGAGGACTGACCCTCCCCGGCTGACGTCCGCGGGCCGATGTCCGCTGATCGACGTCCACCGATCCCGACGGGGTCGTACGCCTTTGGTCCCGGTGTACGACCCCGTCGGCGTCTGCGACCATGGTCGGGTGACAGAGATCCGGCGAGGCACGCTGAGCGAGGAGACCTTCTACGACCAGGTCGGCGGTGAGCCGACCTTCCGGCGGCTGGTCCACCGGTTCTACGAGGGCGTCGCCCAGGACGAGCTGCTGCGGCCGATGTACCCCGAGGAGGACCTCGGGCCGGCCGAGGAGCGGATGGCGCTCTTCCTGATGCAGTACTGGGGCGGCCCGCGCACCTACAGCGAGCAGCGCGGTCACCCGCGGCTGCGGATGCGGCACGTGCCGTTCAAGGTCGACAAGGCCGCGCACGACGCCTGGCTCACCCACATGCGGACGGCCGTGGCGAGCCTGGAGCTGTCGGCCGAGCACGAGCGGCAGCTGCTCGAGTACCTGACGTACGCCGCCGCCTCGATGATCAACACCCCGGGCTGAACCGGCCCGTCACCGGGATCCGGCCGAGAGTCACCGGATCCGGGCCGTCACCGTGATCCGGTCGGGATCACCGGATCGGGCTCAGCCCCAGCCCCGCGCCCGGCGCGGCCACGGTGCGCACCACCACCGAGCCCGCCGGGGCGCTCAGCCGCAGCCAGCCGCCCGCCCGGTGCACGGTCAGCGGGGCGTCGGGCCGCAGGAAGCCGATCACGTACGCGGCGTGCGGCACGCGCAGCGGCAGCTCGGGCAGCACGGTGACCGGCCGGGACCAGATCTCGTCGGCCAGCGCGTCCAGCACCGCGCGGGTGCGGTGGTGGGCCGGGACGGCCTCGCTGCGCTCGCGGAACTCCCGCACCCCGGCCATCAGTTCGGGGTACACCTCGGCCACCGGCGGGGCCCCGACCGGTCGCCAGCCGGTGCGCGGCGGCAGCATCCCGGCCCAGGCCGGGCCGGTCACCGGAGCGGGCAGCGCGACGGCGCCCGCGTCGGCGTCCACGCCGTCCAGCAACTGGCCCGCCGAGACGGTCAGGTCCACCGCCTCGTCCAGGCCGCTCAGCCGCACGGTGCGGATCGCCAGCGCACCGCTGCCGCCCAGCGGCAGCCGTCCGAAGACCGCCAGCACGCCGTCTTCCTCCCCCGGGCCGACCGCCTGGATCCGGACGGCCGCCGCCCGGTCGAAGCGCAGCAGGCGCAGCAGGAAGGCGGAGAGGTCGGCGGCCTCCCCGGTGTCGGTCAGGGCGAGACGGGCGGTGGTGGTCACAGTCGTTCAGCTCGAATCGTCAGGTGGGATCAGACGGTGGCGACTACCGGCTCTTCGTCCATGAAGCGGCCGAGGAACTCCCGCTCCACCGGCGAGATCCGGCGCGGCCGACCCTCGGCCAGGTCGTAGGGGACGACCACGGTGGACGCCCGGACGTACACGATGTCGCTGCCGTCCTCGGCGATGTCCTTGATCTCGTACGAAACGGTCAGCGAGGCGCCGCCGATCCTGGTCACCCAGGTCTCGATGGTGACCGGCTCGGGCCGGTGCACCAGCGGACGCTTGTAGTCGATCTCGTGGCGGGCCACCACCGAGCCGCCCGCGAACTCCCCGGCGCCGGCCGCGGCGGCCTGGGTGAACATGAAGTCAATCCGGGCCTCCTCCAGGTAGCGCAGGAAGACCACGTTGTTGACGTGCCCGAAGGCGTCCATGTCGGACCAGCGCAGCGGGCAGGCGTAGATGTGGCGAGCCACGGAAGTTCTCCTCGGTGTCCGGTCGCCCCGCCGGCGCCGCTTCTCGGCGTCGGCCGGCGGTGGCGACGGGCCGCGGCCCGGCAGCCGCCCCGGAGGGCAGTCTGCCGGGCCGTTGTGACGGCTGGGTGTCAGCCTCGGGTCAGCTTCTTGTAGGTGGCCCGGTGCGGACGGGCGGCGTCGGCGCCGAGCCGCTCGATCTTGTTCTTCTCGTACGACTCGAAGTTGCCCTCGAACCAGAACCACTTGCTGTCGCCCTCGTAGGCGAGGATGTGGGTGGCCACTCGGTCCAGGAACCAGCGGTCGTGGGAGATGACCACGGCGCAGCCGGGGAACTCCAGCAGGGCGTTCTCCAGCGAGGAGAGCGTCTCGACGTCGAGGTCGTTGGTGGGCTCGTCGAGGAGCAGCAGGTTGCCGCCCTGCTTGAGGGTGAGCGCCAGGTTCAGGCGATTGCGCTCACCGCCGGAGAGCACGCCGGCCGGCTTCTGCTGGTCCGGGCCCTTGAAGCCGAAGGCCGACACGTAGGCGCGGGACGGCATTTCGACCTGGCCGACGTTGATCCAGTCCAGACCGTCGGAGACGACCTCCCAGAGGGTCTTCTTCGGGTCGATGTTGGAGCGGGTCTGGTCGACGTAGCTGATCTTGACCGTCTCGCCGACCTTGACCGTGCCGCTGTCCGGGGCCTCCAGGTCCTGGAGCATCTTGAACAGGGTGGTCTTGCCGGCGCCGTTCGGGCCGATGATGCCGACGATGCCGTTGCGCGGCAGGGTGAAGCTCAGGTCGTCGATCAGGACCTTCTCACCGAAGGCCTTGTTGAGGTTCTCGACCTCGATGACGACGCTGCCCAGGCGCGGGCCCGGCGGGATCTGGATCTCCTCGAAGTCCAGCTTCCGCATCTTGTCGGCCTCGGCCGCCATCTCCTCGTAGCGGGCCAGACGGGCCTTGGACTTCGCCTGGCGGCCCTTGGCGTTGGAGCGGACCCACTCCAGCTCCTCCTTGAGGCGCTTGGCGCGCTTGGCGTCCTTCTGCCCCTCGACCTTGAGACGCGACTGCTTGGTCTCCAGGTAGGTGGAGTAGTTGCCCTCGTACGGGTAGGCGCGGCCGCGGTCGAGCTCCAGGATCCACTCGGCGACGTTGTCCAGGAAGTACCGGTCGTGGGTGACGGCGACGACGGTGCCCTTGTACTTCTCCAGGTGCTGCTCCAGCCAGTTCACCGACTCGGCGTCCAGGTGGTTGGTGGGCTCGTCGAGGAGCAGCAGGTCGGGGGCCTCGAGCAGCAGCTTGCAGAGCGCGACGCGGCGCTTCTCACCACCGGAGAGCTTGGTGACCGGCCAGTCGCCGGGCGGGCAGCCCAGGGCGTCCATGGCCTGCTCCAGCTGGGCGTCCAGGTCCCAGGCCTCGGCGTGGTCCAGCTCCTCCTGGAGCTTGCCCATCTCGTCCAGCAGGGCGTCCGAGTAGTCGGTCGCCATCAGCTCGGCGATCTCGTTGAAGCGGTCGAGCTTCCCCTTGATCTCCTTGACGCCGTCCTGGACGTTCTCCAGGACCGTCTTGGTCTCGTCCAGCGGCGGCTCCTGGAGGAGCATGCCGACGGTGAAGCCCGGCGAGAGGAAGGCGTCGCCGTTGGAGGGGTGCTCCAGGCCGGCCATCATCTTGAGCACGGTGGACTTACCGGCACCGTTGGGGCCCACGACGCCGATCTTCGCTCCGGGGAGGAAGCTGAGCGTCACGTCGTCAAGGATGACCTTGTCTCCGTGAGCCTTGCGCACCTTGCGCATCGTGTAGATGTATTCCGCCACGTGAGATCGCTCCGGCGTCGTCGGGAGTAATTCGGCTTGCAGCCTTCCATTGTGCCGCACCCGGCCCCGGAGGCCCGAATCGCCCAGGTGACCCCTTGGGGGTATCCGGAGCCCCTCCCCTCCCGCCCCGGCCCCGCCGCTCCCGCCCCACGGGCAACACCCCGGCCGGTCGGGCCCCCGGCACGACCGGCCGGGCCCCGGACGCGGGACGGCCCGGCTCCCCGCAGCGGGTGCGGGGAGCCGGGCCGGTTGCCGCTCTCAGGGCCTCGGGAGGTGAGTGCCTCCCGGCCCGCTCGGGCGGTTCGGTCGGTCCGGTCGGTTCGGCTGGTTCAGCCGGTTCGGCCGGTCCGACCGGTTCAGGCGGTGGTGCGACCGTGGCGGCCGCGGCGGCGCAGGACGAAGACGGCGGCGCCACCGGCCACGACCAGGCCACCGGCGACGGCGGCGAGGATCGGAGTGGAGTCATTGGCACCGGTCTGGGCCAGGCCACCGGTACCCGGGGCGGCGCTGGTGGTCGCCGGGGCCGGCTGGCCGGCGCCGTTGCTCGGGGTGCCCGACGGGGTCGCGACGGGGGTGCCCGACGGGGTCGCGGCCGGGGTGGTCGGGGCCGGGGTCGGGGTCACGCCGACCTTGCAGTCCAGGACGCCCGTGAACTGCTTGGTGTAGCCGTTCGGGCCGGTCACGGTGACGTCGTAGTTGGCCTTCTCCTCGACCTTGACGAGCACGCTCTCGGTCTTGCCCGGCTGGACGGCGACCTGCTGCTTGCCGACCGTGACGGTGGCGGCCTCGTCACCGCTGTTGGTGACGGACACCCGCACGCCGCCGGCGGCGCACTCCTCCTTGGCGGAGCTGTCGACCAGCGCGCCCTTGCCCTGCTTCCAGGTGGCCTTGGCGCCGGCCGCGACGTTCACCTTGGTGGAGCTGGCCAGGATCATGGTCTGGCTGTGGCGGCCCTGCTTGTCCACCTTGCTCATGAAGACCCGGCCGCTGAGCACGTTGGCCTCGGCGGTGGCGCTGATGGCGGCCTTGCCGTCCGGGGTGCCGGCCGGCACGTCCAGGAACAGCGGGGTGTCCTTGCCGATCGGGCCGGCCAGGCTGCCGTTGACCGGCTTGTTGTCCTTGTCCAGCAGCTTGACCTTGTCCGCGGCGTCACCGGTGACGCTCAGCTTGACCTCGTTCGCGCTGGAGTTCAGCAGGAACGGGCCGAGCTTGCCGCCCGACTTCCCGGAGGCCGAGTCCGGGGAGATCGTCAGCGAGGGCTTGGGCTCGGCCGCGACGCCCTTGTTGGCGTCGCCGACCAGGTAGTCGCGCAGCTTCTTGGCCTTCTCGTTGCGCGGGACGGCGTTCTTGTTGTCCGAGAACTTCCAGATCGCGGCCTGGGTGCCGGCGGCGGCGTCCGCGTCGCTCAGGCTGTCGACCTGGATGGCCGTGGCCAGGGACGCCAGGCTCGCCTGCGGGTACGAGTTGTCCAGGATCCAGCGGATCTTGGGGGCGTTGGCGTTGCTGTTGAGGGAGCTCGACGCCCAGTCCGCCTCGTGGTACTTGGCGCTGCTGTCCAGGTAGACCGGGTTGTCGAAGTCGATGCAGTACGTCCGGAGCTTCTCGCCGGCGTCCGTCTTGAGGGTGAACAGACCACCGTCGACGGTCCTGTTCCCGACATCGATCTTCTCGCCGAGCATCTCGTTCTGGACCTCGGCGGTCACGCCCGAGGTCGGAGCACCGGCGGCGGCCGCGGCCGCCGCACCGGCCGCGAACAGGCCTCCGCCCAACGCCAAGCTGGTCGTGAGCATGACAGTGGTTATCCGGGACAGACTCCGCCCCTGCCTCTGGAACATCTGGGATCCCTCCGGGCCAGGCCGCACCGAGTGGGCGGCCCGCCGACTTGCCGTCCCGCGCGTGCCCCCTGTGGCACCGCTGCGGGTATGAACCAGACGAATCCTATTGAGCCCCGGAGGCCCCGAAACCCCCATGCGAAATCAGGACGATTCCGTATCTGGATCGTTATCAATCCCCTCAGGTCCCACACAAGCTGACGGCCGACCAGAAACCGGCGTGCGGTTTTCTGTTATCCCGTCGGATTGCGCACGCGGGTACAACGACCGTCTCGATCAACATATTTGTCGACAGGAAGGTCACCGACCCGTCGAATCAGGGCGCCCCTCCGGCGTCACCTCCCCACTCCCTCCCGGGCGCCTCGCCCGACTCCCCCGCGGCCGACAGCCCGCCCGCCGGCAGCGCCCGCACGGCGGCTGCCGCCAGCGGCGCCGGGGCCGGGACGGGCGCCGCCCCGTACGGCGCCCCGGAGCCCCTGCGCGCCTCCACCGCGCTGACGATCCACTCCGGCACCACCTCGCCCCCGGCCTCCACGCCGCCCGGCCCGGGGCCGGCCGGCGGCTGCCCGCGCACCCCCGCCGCCCACCGGAACGCCGTGGTACCACGGGTGAGATCGTGTCCGACCGATCGCGCGTCGATCTCGGCCCGGCTCCGCTTCACCTCCCCCTCCGTCCACTCGCGCACCCGCAGCCGACCGCTCACCAGCACCGGATCGCCCTTGGCCAGCGAGCCGATCAGGTTGACCGCCAGCGCCCGCCAGGCCGTCACCGTCACCCACTGCGTCTCGCCGTCCACCCAGCACTCGCGCTGTCGGTCGTACCTCCGCTCGGTGCAGGCGAGCCGGAAGTTGGCCATCGGCACCCCGCCGCTGGTTTCGCCGTAGCTCACCTCCGTCGCCACATTGCCGATCACCGTCACATGCGTCTCACTCACGGCACACCCTCCGCTCTCGCCGATGCACCGTACGGAATCGACCGGTGCGCCTTGAGCGTGCACTTCCGGGGAAATCCCGGCCACCGACTTCCGAAATCCTGTGGATAACTCGCCACTAGGGAACTTCTGTCACTCGCAGGGGTGAATTTCAGCCCTCCGCGGCCGCTTCACCCCGGCTTCTTCGCGGCCATGACAACAAACCCGCTGCTCGCCGCCCCGCCGGTGCACCGCCGAACCCGCCCGGGAACACAACGACGGAACGCGCCCCGCCGACCGTCCACGCACGTCATCCGACCGGAGCAACGCGATTAAGGCCCCCCACCCGCGCCGTCGGCGGCACATTCTCCGTGCCGAATCCATAACGGGTGAGGAGGCAGCCCCGTAACGACTGCACAACGTCCGGCGCGGAACACTCCCAGACCGCTGCACTCACGGCCTTCACCTGCGATTATCGGACCGCTCCACCGAACCGACACACCAACGGCGGTGTCGTCACACCCGGCCGGGCGACCGGTCACCCTTATCCTGTCCCCGACAGGGCGAGGGCCCACCACCCCCACCCCTCCCTCGGGTACGGGGCCGGACAGCGCGCGCCCCGGCGCTCGCCAGCCCGATCCCGGCCACGGTCACGCCCGCCAGGGCGACGCCCGTCCCGCCCCCATAGCTCAGCGGATAGAGCACCCGCCTTCTAAGCGGTAGGTCGCAGGTTCGAATCCTGCTGGGGGCACCACTCGGCAATTCCGCAGGCCAACGAGCCGGCGAACACTTTCCGTATCCGCTTCGGGTCACCCCGTAATCCCCTGTGGTGAACAAGCCGCGCACGCATCGCACAGAACTCGTGACCATGCGTGTCGACGGGTGCCGCGAATACGGGGCCGAAAACGGGGTCAACCGGAACAACCGGAATTCCCGGCGAATCCCCCGCATGGAACGGAACGGAACAGCCCGCCCCGCTCCGCCCGCCGGGCCCGGCCTACTCCGCCAACCCGGCCAGATAGGCGTCCAGCAGCTCCGTCTGCCGCTGCGCCGGGAACTCCTCCGGGGCGAACAGCGCCTGCACCACCAGGCCCAGCACGAAGGCCTGCGCCCCCGCCGCGAGCGCCGCCGGATCGGCCTGCGCCGGAAGCTCCCCCAGCCGCTGGGCGTCCGCGACGTGCGCCGTGAGCGCGGCGCGCGAGCGCGCGTAGCGGCCCGCGTGGGCCGCCGCCAGCTCCGGATCGGCCAGGGCGTGGTCCCAGGAGCCGACCCAGATCCGGTTGTCGGCCGCAGCCTCACCGTCCAGCGGCAGGACGTCCAGCAGCGACGCCCGCACCCGGGCCAGCCCGGACGGCGGCGGGCCGCCGTCCGCCGGCTCGGTGCGCCGGGGCCGGGCCAGCGAGCGCCGGTCCAGCTCCTCCAGCGCATGGCTCAGCAGCGCCCGTTTGTTCGGGAAGTAGTGCGTCAACAGCCCGGTGGAGGCGCCCAGTTCAGCGGCCACCGCACGCAGCGTCAGCCCCTCGAAGCCCCGACTGGAGAGCACGCGCCACACCCCCTCGGACACTTCGGAACGTCGGGCGTCGTGGTCTCCGCGGGCCGGTGTCATGGGGGCTATCGTACATACCAAACGTTTGTTATGAATGATCCCAGCCAACCTCGGCACCACCCTGAAAGGCCGCCCGTGTTTGCCGTACCGCTCACCGAGAACGCCGAACTGCGCCCGCTGGAGCCCTGGCAGGCCCCCGAGTTCCTGACCCACCTGGACCGCGCCCGCGCCCACACCGACCCGTGGATCCCCTGGGCCACCTTCTCGGTCGACCTGGACTCCGCCCGCGCCACCCTCCAGCGCTACGCCGACGGCCTGAACGCCGACCAGAAGCGGATCTACGGCATCTGGCTGGACGGCACGCTGGTCGGCGGCGTGATGTTCGTGAACTTCGACGCCCGGTCCGGCGTCTGCGAGATCGGCGCCTGGACCGAACCTGCCGGCGAGGGCCACGGGCTGGTCACCGCGGCCGTCAGGCAGCTGCTCGACTACGCCTTCGTCACCCGCGGCATGCACCGCGCCGAGTGGTGGTGCTCCTCCGTCAACGCCCGCAGCCGGGCGGTCGCCGAGCGGGTCGGCATGACCCGCGACGGCGTCCTGCGCGAGTGGTTCCCGTACAACGGGGTCCGCTACGACAAGGAGATCTGGGCCATCCTGGCCTCGGAGTGGACCGGCCGGGCCTGAGGAGCCGACCGGACCCGAAGGCCTGAAGCCCGAGGCCCGGAGCCTGAGGCCCGGAGCCTGAGGCCCGGCGCCTGAAGCCCGAGGCCCGAGGCCCGGCGCCTGAGGCCTGAGGGCCCGAAGAACCGACCGGACCCGCGACCGCCACAGCGCGGGGCCCGGTGGACTCCCCCGCCCACCGGGCCCCGCCGCCTCGGCCGCCACCCCGTCAGGCGGCCGGGGCCTCCTCCGTCGACCGCAGCCGCAGCGCGCACACCAGCGCCAGCGCCAGCACCCCGCCCGCCGACAGGAACACCACGTCCACCGCGTCCGTGAAGCTGCGCACCGCGTGCTCCCGCGCCGCACCGGCCAGCGCGCCGACCGCGCCGAGCGGCCGCCCCGGCTCCCCCGCCGGACTCCGGCCCTGCTCCTGCGCGCCACCACCGGCTACGACCACCGGGCGCAGGCCCTGCTGACGGACAAGCTGCTGGCGCAGGACCCGGTCGGCGACGAACTCACCGCCAGGATCGCCGCCGCCCAACTGCTCGCCGCCCAACTGACCCTGACCGGCGAGAACCAGCGCCGGCTGCTGGCCGGCGGGCGCGCCGCGGACGCCCTGCCCACGGCCCTCGACCAGGCCCACCGCGCCTTCGCCCTGATCGAACACGGCCTCGGCGACTACGGCTCCGGCGCCGCCTGAGAGAGTTGGCGCACCACGACCGACCGGAGGTGCGCATGGACCAGCCGCTGCTCACGCGGGACCGCTCCGCCCTGCCCGCGCAGGCCGAGGGCCTCAACGCGTACGTCGGCGAGGACGGCGTCGCGGTGCTGGAGTTCGCCCGCCCGCACCGCCGCAACGCGGTGACCCTGGCGATCTGGCAGGCGCTGCCCAAGGTGCTCGAGCAGCTGGCCGGCCACGAGGGCGTGCGCGTCCTGCTGCTCACCGGCGCCGGCAACACCTTCAGCGCGGGCGCGGACATCGCCGAACTCTCCGAGGTGTACGGCGATCCGGACCGCGCGGAGGCCTACCACGCGACCAACGTCGCCGCCGAGGAGGCGCTGGCGGCCTTCCCGCACCCGACCCTCGCCGTGGTACACGGCGCCTGCGTCGGCGGCGGCTGCCAACTGGCCGTCGCCTGCGACCTGCGCTTCGTCGCCGAGGACGCCCGGCTCGGGATCACCCCGGCCAAGCTCGGCGTGGTCTACTCGGCGGTGCCGACCGTACGGCTGTCCCGGCTGGTCGGCCCGGCCCGGGCCAAGTACCTGCTGTTCTCGGGCGAGTTGGTGACCGGACGGGACGCCCTGCCGCTGGGCCTGGCCGAACGCGTCCTGCCGGACGCCGAACTGGACGCCGCCGCCCTGGACTTCGCCCGGCTGCTGACCCGCCGCTCGACCCACACCATCGGCGCGGCCAAGGCCGTCCTGGACGCCCCGCCCGAGCGGGCCGACGAGGTCCTGGCCCCCTGGCTGCTCCGCTCCCGGGAGGGCTCGGACGTCCGCGAGGGCCTGGCCGCCTTCCTGGAGGGCCGCCCCGCCCGCTTCTGAGCGCCGCCCGCTTCTGAGCCCCGCCCGCTTCCGAGCGCCGCCCGCTTCCGAGTGCCGCCTGCTTCCGAGCCCCGCCCGTCTCCGAGGACTCGGGCCGCACCCCCGACCCATACGATCATCCGACCGACACCCGCCCGCCCCCACACGCCCCCGGAGCACCACCCCGATGACGACCGAGGCCGCGCCCGCGCCCGCCCCCACCAGCCGGACGATCTGGGCCCGCCGGATCACCGACGGCCTGGAGCCGAAGAACGTGATCCTCGCGCTGCTCCCGCTGCTGGGCGGCCTGCGCTACGGCTGGCCGGGCATCGGCTGGGCACTGTTCGCCGTCGTGTTCGCCGCCGTCGTCCCGACCCTGATCATCCGGTACGGCATGCGCAAGGGCACCGTGTCGGACCGCCACGTCGGCCGGCGGCAGCGCCGGCTGACCGTCTTCCCGCTCATCATGGCCTCGGTGCTGCTCGGCTTCGCGGTGATGATCGCCCTGGACGCCCCGACCGACCTGACCGCGCTGGTGCTGGCGATGTTCGCCTCGCTGGTCCCGATCCTGGTGATCACCGCCTGGTGGAAGGTCTCCGTGCACACCGCCGTGGCCACCGGCGCGGTGATCTGCCTCGCCATCGCGCTCGGCCCGCTCTGGCTTCTGCTCGGCCCGCTGGTCCCGGCGATCGGCTGGTCCCGGGTGGTGCTGCGGGACCACACCACCGCGCAGACCGTCGTCGGCGCGGTGGTGGGCGCGGTCACCGCCGGGCTCACCTTCTGGCTGGCCCGCTGAGTCAGCGGATCGGCATCCCCGAGATCGCCCGGGCGATCACCAGCCGCTGGATCTCGCTGGTCCCCTCGAAGATCGAGTAGATCGCGCTGTCCCGGTGCATCCGCTCCACCGGGTACTCGCGGGTGAAGCCGTTGCCGCCGAGGATCTGCATCGCCTGCGCGGTCACGTACTTGGCGGTCTCGCCCGCGTACAGCTTGGACATCGAGCCCTCGGCCGCGGTGAACGGCTGGTTGTTGACGGCCATCCAGGAGGCCCGCCAGACCAGCAGCCGGGCCGCGTCGATCCGGGTCCGCATGTCGGCGAGCTGGAAGGCCACGCCCTGGTTGTCGATGATCGGCCGGCCGAACTGCTCCCGGGTCTTCGCGTAGTCCAGCGCCACCTCGTACGCGGCCCGGGCGATGCCGATCGCCTGCGCGCCGACGGCCGGGCGGGAGGCCTCGAAGGTGGCCATCGCCGCGTTGCCCCTGCCGCCCGGGCGCTTGACGCCCTCGCGGGCCCGGGCGAGGCGCTCGTCCAGCTTCTCCTTGCCGCCGAGCAGGCAGCTGCCGGGCACCCGGACGCCGTCCAGCACCACCTCGGCGGTGTGCGAGGCGCGGATGCCGTGCTTCTTGAACTTCTGGCCCTGGCTCAGCCCCGGGGTGCCCGGCGGGACCACGAAGGAGGCCTGGCCCTTCGCGCCGAGCTCCGGGTCGACGGTGGCGACCACCACGTGGACGGCGGCGATCCCGCCGTTGGTGGCCCAGGTCTTGGTGCCGTCGAGCACCCACTCGTCCCTGGCCTCGTCGTACACCGCCCGGGTGCGCAGCGCCGAGACGTCGGAGCCGGCGTCCGGCTCGGAGGAGCAGAAGGCGGCCACCTTGACGTCCTCGGGGGTGCCGAACATCTGCGGGGTCCAGGTGCCGATCTGCTCATCGGTGCCGTTGGCCAGCACCGCGACGGCGGCCAGGGTGGTGCCGACGATGGACAGCCCGATGCCCGCGTCGCCCCAGAACAGCTCCTCCATGGCGATCGGGATGCCGACGCCGGAGGGGTCGAAGTACTGCTGGGCGTAGAAGTCCAGCGAGTAGATGCCCAGCTTGGCGGCCTCCTGGATGACCGGCCAGGGGGTCTCCTCGCGCTCGTCCCACTCGGCCGCGGCCGGGCGCATCACGTCGGCGGCGAAGCCGTGCAGCCAGTCACGTACGGCGAGCTGGTCCGCACCCGGATCCAGCGAGAACGTGCTGCTCATGGTGCTTGCCTCCGAAGACGTGTGCGGCCGACCGGGGTGTTACCACGGGTAACATCGTCGGAGTCTGCTACTGATTGGTAACCGGTGTCAACGCCCAGGCAGACCCCGCCGAGCCCGATCCGAGGAGCAGCGCATGTCCCGAGAGCCCCGCCGCGAGCAGCTGCTCAACGCCGCCGACCGGGTCATCCAGCGCGAGGGGCCGGGCGCCAGCATGAACGCCATCGCCGCCGAGGCCGGCATCACCAAGCCGATCCTCTACCGCCACTTCGGCGACCGGAACGGCCTGATCAGAGCCCTGACCGAACGCCACACCGGCGGCCTGCTGGCCGCCGTCCGGGCCGCCCTCGCCGAACCGCTGGAGCGCCGCGACCGGGTCGAGCACGTCCTGGACACCTACCTCGCCGGGATCGAGGCCCGCCCCCAGGTCTACCGGCTCCTCACCCACCCCGAGCCGGGCGACCCGAGCGGCGCCGGCAACGCGCTCGCCCCCGCGCTCCGGCAGATCGCCGAGGAGATCACCCGGGCCGTACAGAGCCAGGTCGACCTCGGCGCCGACCGCGACCTGCTCGCCGAGGCCTGGGGCCGGGGCATCACCGGCATGGTGCTGGCCGCCGGGGACTGGTGGCTGGAGAGCAAGCCCTGCTCGCGCACCCGGATGGTGCAGGCGCTGGCCGACCTGCTCTGGGGCCGGCTGGCCGCCGCCGCGGACCTGCCGACCGCCGTCCTGCCGACCGCGCCGGAACCTCCCGCCGGCTGAACCGTCCGCCGCCTGAACCATCCGCCGGCCGACCCGTCCACCGGCCGAAGCAGCCGCAGAGCCGACTGAACTCTTGTGCGGCACACGACAGTCCGGGCATCATCGGGCCCCACCCCCACCCCCGCCGTGCGAGGTCCCCGATGCGCCTGCGCCGCACCGCCGTCGCCCTGCTGATCGCCGCCACCGCCGCCCTCACCGCCGTCCCGGCCTCGGCCCACGACGGGCCGCCGCACCGCTTCCCCACCGGCACCGCCACCGCCGCCGACGGCCGCACCTCCCTCACCGACGCCCAGGGCCGCCACCTGCGGCTGCGCGGCTTCAACCTCGACAAGTACGCCGAGGCCACCGCGGCCGACCTCGACTCCGTCGCCGCCCAGGGCTTCACCCTGGTCCGACTGCCGGTCTCCTGGACCAGGCTGGAACCCCGGCGCGGCCGCCTCGACGCCACCGAGCTGCGCCGCGTCCAGCGGCTCCTCGACCGGGCCGACCGGCTCGGCCTGCTGGTCCTGGTCGACTTCCACCAGGACGTCTACGGACCGAAGTTCGTCGGCGGCAACAACGGCGTCCCCGCCTGGGCCACCCGGGACGACGACCTGCCCTTCACCCCGGATCCGGACGACTGGTTCGCCGGCTACTTCCAGCCCGCCGTCCAGGCCGCCTTCCGGCACCTCTACGACGACCCCGACCTGCGCGCCTGGCAGGCCGACTTCTACACCCGGATCGCCCGCGAACTGCGCGGCCACCGGTCGCTGTTGGGCTACGACCTGTTCAACGAGCCGTTCGGCCCGGTGGACGGCGACCCGAGCGACCCGGCCGTGCTGGCCGCCTCCGCCGCCGCCCTGGAGCAGGGCCGGCTCGCCGACATGTACCGCCGTCTGATCGCCGCCGTGCGCCGGTCCGACTCCCGCGCCTGGCTGTTCGTGGAGCCGACCGTGCTGGTCGGCCAGGGCGTGCCCACCCGACTGCCCGGATTCGCCGACCCGCGCCCCGGCGCACCCCGGCTGGGCTACGCGCCGCACTTCTACGACACCGCGGTCGAGGGCGGCGCCGACTGGGATCCGGCCGGCGGCTTCGTCGAGCGGTACACCGCCGCGATCACCGGCTACCCGGCCGCCCACCGCCTGCCCGTCCTGGTCGGCGAGTGGGGCCCGCCGAACTCCCGCACCCCGGGCAACGCCGAGCTGGTCCGCCGTCAGGTCGCCGCGATGGACGGCTTCGCCGAGGGCTGGACGATGTGGTACTGGTGCCGGGGCGACGGCGGCTACTGCGCGCTCGACCCGGCCGGGCGCCCCGCCCCCGGCGACGAGCCCGCCTTCGGCCCGTACCCGGTGGCCGTCGCGGGCACGGACGTCCGGACGGCCGCCACCACCGTGAGCTGGCGCGCCGACGGCACCGGACGCGGCAGCGAACTCCTGCTCCCCCCGGCCGCGTTCCCGCACGGGGCCGCGGTCACCATCGCCCCGGCCGGTGCCCGGGTCGAGGTCGAGCAGCCGACGGGCGGGCACGCGGGAACCGTACGCATCCGGCTCCCGCACGCCCGCCCCGGCACGACCGTGACGGTCACGCTCACCGCGCGGTGAGCCGCCCGGCGAGCCGCCCGGTCGGATGCCCGGTGAGCCGCCCGGTGAGCGCCGTGGCCGGGCCGCTCACGCCAGTCCCCGGCGGGCCAGCAGCGGCCCGGTCTCCGGCGCCCGCCCGACCACCGCGCGGAAGGACTCCAGCGGGTCCCGGCTGAACCCGCGCGACAGCAGCTCGCGGCGGAACAGCTCGCCGCTCTCCCGCACCGGGCGGCCGTTGGTCTCGAACCACTGCACGGTGTCCGCGTCCAGCACCTCCGACCAGATGTACGCGTAGTACGCCGCGCTGTAGCCGCTGGCGAAGATGTGCTGGAAGTACGCCGTCCGGTAGCGCGGCGGGATCGCGTCCACCGCGATCCCGGCCGCGGCGAGCGCCCGCGCCTCGAACTCCTCGGCGTCCGCGATCTCCGTGCCCCGCGGCACGGTGTGCCACGCCCAGTCCAGCAGTGTGGCCGCCAGGTACTCCACCGTCCGGAAGCCCTGCCCGAAGCCCTCGGCCGCCGTCATCCGCTCGACCAGCTCGGCCGGCAGCGCCTCCCCGGTCGCGTGGTGGCGGGCGTAGTTGGCCAGCACCTCGGGCCGGACCATCCACATCTCGTTGACCTGCGAGGGGAACTCGACGAAGTCCCGGGGCACCGAGGTGCCCCAGAACAGCGGGTAGCGCACGTCCGAGAACAGCCCGTGCAGCGCGTGCCCGAACTCGTGGAACAGCGTGCGGACCTCGTCCCAGTCCATCAGCGCCGGCTCGCCGGACGCCGGACGCGGGATGTTCAGGTTGTTCAGCACCACCGGCCGCCGCCCGGTCAGCCCGGACTGGGCGACCAGCTCGGACATCCACGCGCCGCCGCGCTTGGACGCCCGGGCGTGGAAGTCGCCGACGAACAGGCCCAGCGGGCTTCCGTCCTCCTCGAACACCTCGAAGACCCGGGCGTCCGGGTGGTGCGCCATGAGGTCCGGCCGCTCGGTGAAGCTCACCCCGTACGCCAGGTTCGCGGCGAAGAACACGCCGTCCCGCAGCACCCGCTCCAGCTCGAAGTACGGGCGCAGCACCGCCGCGTCCACCTGGTAGGAGCTCTGCCGGACCTTCTCCGAGTAGTACGCCCAGTCGTGCGCGGCGATCTCCCCGATCCCGTCCGCGGCGGCCTCCCTGGCCAGCTCCCCGGCCTCCCTGCGGGCCATCGCCACGGCCGGGCCGACCAGCCGGGACAGCAGCCCGGAGACCGCCTCGACGGTGCCGGCCGTCTCGTCCGCCACCACGTACGAGGCGTGGCTCGGGTGCCCCAGCAGCTCGGCCCGCTCGGCGCGCAGCGCGGCCATCCGGATCGCCAGCGGGCCGTTGACGTCGAGGCCCCGGCCGAGCGAGGCGGCCAGCAGCCGCTCGCGCACCGAGCGGTCGGTGAGCTGGGCCAACTCGGCCTGGCCGGAGGTGTTCCGCACGCTCAGCACGTACTTCCCGGGGTGGCCGAGCACCCGGGCGTTCTCCGCGGCCCCGGCGATCGCGCCCTCGGACAGCCCGGCCAGCTCCTCGGCGGAGTCCAGCACCAGCGCGGCGGAGCGGGTGACGGCGTTCACGTTCTGCTGGAACGTGGTGCCGAGCGCGGCGAGTTCGGCGTTCAGCTCGCGCAGCCGGGCCTGCTCGGCCGCGCCCAGGCGGGCGCCGGAGCGCACGAAGGCGGTGTACCGGCGCTCCAGCAGGCGCAGCGACTCCGGGTCCAGGCCGAGCCCGGCGCGCTCCTCGTACAGCGCCTCGATCCGGGCGAACAGCGCGAGGTCCAGGTGGATCGCGTCGTGGTGGGCGGCGAGCAGCGGGCTCACCTTCGCCTCCACCTCGTCCAGCACGTCGGTGGTGTCCGAGGAGGACTGGTTGAGGAACACCGCGTCGACCCGGCGCAGCAGCTCCCCGGAGCGCTCCAGGGCCACCAGGGTGTTCTCGAAGGTCGGCAGGCTCCGGTCGGCGGTGATCGCCGCGATCTCGGCCAGCTGCTCGGCCATGCCCCGCTCGTACGCGGGCAGGTAGTGCTCCTCGCGGATCTCGGCGAACGGCGGGAGTTCGTAGACCAGCGGGCTGGCCTGGAAGAACGGGTTCTCGGTCATTTCGCGACCATACGCCGTGCCACCCGCCCCTCTCATGCGCTTTACCGCCCGTCGCGGACGGCCGCCCGTCGGCCCCGCCTGTCCGCCTGCCCGCCCCCGGCCGCACCCGCCCGCCGGCCCCCGCCGAAGCCGCCTGCCGCCCGTTGTCGGACCCACCCGTTAACGTCGACGGCGCGGACCCGTCGGTCGCGGGCCGCGGCGCGCCCCACCCGCGGGCTCGCACCCCGTCCCGTCCCCGTCCCCGCACGCCCGACCGCGCGCCGGAGAGGAGCAGCCCCCGTGGCACCCAGGACCGCCCTCGCGCCCGACCCGCACGGCCCCGGCGGCCGGCTCCAGCCGCTGGACGACGCGGGCGCCCCGCTCGGCCCGCCGGAGGCCGTGCGCGACCTCGCCACTGCCGTCGCCGCCCGGGAGGCCGCCGAGCGTCCGCGCTGGGTCTGGGCCGCGGCCGACTCGGCGTACGCCCCGCTGCTGCCGCGCCTGCCCGACCGGCTCGCCCGCTGCCACGACCTCCGGCTGGTCGAGGCGCTGCTGCTGGCGCACGAGGGCCGCTTCGGCGCGCCCCGCTCGCTCGGCGCGGCCTGGTCCCGGCTGCGCGGCCTGCCCGTCCCCGACGACCTGCCCGAGCCCGGCCTGGCCGACGCGGACGACGGCCAGGACACCCTGTTCGCCCCCGACCGGCTGCAACTGCCGCCCGGCGCCGACCCGCTGGCGGCCGTGGTCGCCGTCCACGCCGAACAGCAGCGCCGGATCACCGCCCTCGCCGACCCGGCCGCCCGGCAGCGGTTCCGGCTGCTGGTCGCCGCCGAGTCGGCCGGCGCCCTGGTGGCCGCCGAGATGGCCCACGACGGGCTGCCCTGGCGGGCCGACGTCCACGACCGGCTGCTGACCGAGCTGCTCGGCCCCCGTCCGACCGTCTCCGGCACCCAGCCCAGGCTCCTCGCCGAACTCGCCGTCGAGCTCCACCAGGCCCTCGGTGCCAAGCCGTTCAACCCCGACTCGCACGCCCAGGTGCTGCGCGCCTTCGCCGAGGCGGGCCTCCAGCTCGGCTCCACCCGCTCCTGGGAGCTCAAGGGCGTCGACCACCCGGCCGCGCGGCTGATGGTCCGCTACAAGGAGCTGTCCCGGATCCACGTCGCCCACGGCTGGGCCTGGCAGGACGCCTGGGCCCGCGGCGGCAGGTTCCGGCCCGAGTACGTGGTCGGCGGCGTGGTCTCCGGCCGCTGGGCCAGCCGCGGCGGCGGCGCCCTGCAGATCCCGCGCATCCTGCGCGGCGCCGTGGTCGCCGACCCGGGCTGGCACCTGGTCGTCGCCGACGCCGCCCAGCTGGAGCCGCGGGTGCTGGCCGCGCTCTCCCAGGACGCCGGGCTGGCCCGCACCGCCGCCGGCGGCGACCTGTACGAGGCGCTCGCCGCCCACGCCTTCCAGGGCGACCGCGAGAAGGCCAAGCTCGGCCTGCTCGGCGCCATGTACGGGCAGACCAGCGGCGACATCGGCCCGTTGCTGAACACCCTGCACCGCCGCTACCCGGCCGCGATGGGCTACGTCGAGGCCGCCGCCCGCACCGGCGAGGACGGCGGCGTGGTCGCCTCCCGGCTCGGCCGGGTCTGCCCGCCGGCCTCCGCCGACTTCCTCGACCTCACCGAGGGCGAGACGGCGGGCGAGGCCGGCGGCCGCACCGCCCGCGCCCGTGGGCGCTTCACCCGCAACTTCGTCATCCAGGCCAGCGCCGCCGACTGGGCGCTCGCCCTGCTCGCGGCGCTGCGCCGCCGACTGAACGGACTGCCGGTGCCCAGCCCGGCGGACCGCCCGCACCTGGTGTTCTTCCAGCACGACGAGGTGATCGTGCACACCCCGGCCAACCTCGCCGACGAGGTGGCCTCCGCCATCGCCGAGGCGGCCGAGGAGGCCCGCCGGCTGGTGTTCGGCGACACCCCGGTGCGCTTCCCGCTCAGCACGGCGGTGGTGGACTGCTACGCCGACGCCAAGTGACGCGCCGACGCCACGTGACCGGCGCCGCCACGTGACCGGCGCCGCCCGCAGCTCAGAGCTTCCGGAACCCGCGCGCGTCCTCGGCCGCCGCGACCACCTCGGCCAGCCCGGCCCCGGTCGAGGCGGTGACGGCGGCGGCCACCGCGCCCTCCACGAACGGCGCGTCGGCCAGCCTCACGCCCGGACGCGGCTCGTCCTCCAGCACCGTGACGGCGGTGAGCACCGAGCTGCCGAGGTCCGGCAGCACGACCACGCCCGCCCCGGCGTCGGCCCGCGCGACCGCCGCCGCGATCAGGTCGTAGCTGGTGCCGAGCCCGCCGTCCTCGGTGCCGCCCGCGACGACCACCCGCACGCCGTCCGAGGCGAGTTCGGCGAGCAGCTCGCGCAGCCCCTCGGCGAGCCGGGCGCTGTGCGAGACCAGAACAATGCCCACGTTCTCACTCATGCGGCCGACCCTACGGCCGGAACCCGCTGCTCCGGGAGAGTGATCGGAATCCCGCGTGTCGCACCCCGTGCCCACCACCCCCGTCTGGCGTAGCGTCGGGGCAACGGCGTCGACGGCCGTGGCGTCCCCGCCCAGGTCACCCAGGTCACCAAGGGAGCGAAGAGCGTTGAAGAAGCTGATCAACACCCCGGAGGGCGTCCTGGAGGACGCGCTGGCCGGAATCGCCGCCGCCCATCCGGAGCTGGCGGTGGACATCCCCAACCGGGTGATCACCAGGGCCGCCCGCCCGGCCGCCGCCAAGGTCGCGCTGATCTCCGGCGGCGGCTCCGGACACGAGCCGCTGCACGGCGGCTTCGTCGGCCCCGGCATGCTCGACGCCGCCTGCCCGGGCGAGGTGTTCACCTCGCCCGTCCCGGACCAGATGCTGGCCGCCGCCAAGGCCGTGGAGACCGGCGCCGGCGTGGTCTTCATCGTGAAGAACTACACCGGCGACGTGATGAACTTCGAGCTCGCCGCCGAACTCGCCGCCGAGGAGGGGCTGGAGGTCCGCACCGTCCTGGTCAACGACGACGTCGCGGTCGAGGACTCCACCTGGACGGCCGGGCGCCGGGGCACCGGCGCGACCGTCCTGGTCGAGAAGACCGCCGGCGCGCTGGCCGAGCGCGGCGCCCCGCTGGACGAGGTGGCCGCCCTGGGCGAGCGGGTCAACGCCGCCTCCCGCTCCTTCGCGATCGCGCTCACCGCGGCCACCGTCCCGGCGGCCGGCAAGCCCGGCTTCGACCTGCCCGAGGACGAGATCGAGGTCGGCGTCGGCATCCACGGCGAGCCCGGCCGCCGGCGCGAGAAGCTCCGCCCGGCCCGCGAACTCGCCGCCGAGGTGGTCGAGACCATCCTGACCGACCACCACCTGACCCCGGGCGACGAGGTGATCGCCCTGCTCAACGGCCTCGGCGGGACCCCACTGCTGGAGCTGTACGTGGTCTACGGCGAGGTCGCCGCCAGGCTCGCCGAGCGCGGCATCACGGTGGCCCGCAGCCTGGTCGGCAACTACGTCACCAGCCTGGACATGGCGGGCTTCTCGCTCACCCTCACCAAGGCCGACGCCCAGCTGCTCGAACTCTGGGACGCCCCGGTCGACACCCCCGCCCTCAAGCGGGCGTAGGCCCCGAGCCACACGAAGGAGACCCGATGGACTTCGACACCGCCCTGGCCGAGGCCTGGATCCGCGCGATCGCCGCGGCCGTCGAGAAGGAGCGCTCCCGGCTCACCGAGCTGGACTCGGCGATCGGCGACGGCGACCACGGCAGCAACCTCCAGCGCGGCTTCGCCGCCGCCCTGACCGCCCTGGACGGCCTCCGGCCGGCCGGCCCCGGCGCCGTCCTCACCAAGACCGGCACCACGCTCATCTCCAAGGTCGGCGGTGCCTCCGGCCCGCTCTACGGCAAGGCCTTCCGCGCGATGGGCGCCGCCCTGCCCGAACCGGCCGGCCCGGCCGCCGTCGCCGAGGCCCTGTCGGCCGGCCTGGACGCCATCCGCCTCCTCGGCAAGGCCGAACCCGGCGACAAGACCATCGTGGACGCCTGGACCCCGGCCGTCGCCGCCTTCCGCGCCGCGGCCGGCACCGGTCTCCCCGCGGCGGCGTCGGCGGCCGCCGACGCCGCCGAACAGGGCGCCCTCGACACCGTCCCGCTCCGGGCCCGCAAGGGCCGCGCCTCCTACCTCGGCGACCGCAGCATCGGCCACCAGGACCCGGGCGCCACCTCCACCGCCCTCGTCTTCCGCACCCTCGCCGACATCACCGCTTCCTAATCTCGTTGTCAAGCCGTCTCGGTCGCTGGGGGTGTGATGTGGTAGCACCGTCGGTCACGAATCAGGGCCCAGAGAACGTTGACGCGTCTGCGGGCCAGGGCCATCACGGCCTGGACGTGCCGTTTCCCCTCCGCGCGTTTGCGGTCGTAGAACTTTCGCGAGTTCGGGTC
>NZ_JBIWFT010000030.1:0-120026 GCF_044763205.1 Kitasatospora sp. NPDC096204 | reverse complement strand
GCCGAACACCGTGTGGCCCGTGACGCTCTGGCCGCCCGGTCCTGTCATGCTGGTACTGCCTTCCTAGCCGGAGGTGGCCTCCGGTCGGGTGGGGCGGACAGGACACTGAGGGGGCCTCTGGCCAGGCTCCTATAAGGTCATGCTCCGCCCGGCCGGAGCCCTGGGGAACGGGCCCCGGCAGCCGGACAGAACAACCGGAGGACAGCCCAGCAGGGCGTCAGTCAGTGGCAGAGCCACGACCACCGGGGACCGGTTAGCAGTATCAGTGTCAGTGGCCTCCGCTACGGTGGCCGCACCCGCAGCCGTCAGGGCCGTTGGCGGAGGGAGGTCCCGGATGGAACAGCATCGGACGGAGCAGTCGGGTACGGCGGTCGGGTGGGCCGGCCGGCCGGGAGCAGCAGCGGGCCCACCCGGGGGTCAGGCCGTCACCCCGTGGGTGCTCCCGCCGCTCGTGCCGCTCATACCCGTCGCGCCCGCGCCGGGCGCCGCCTTCACGGCCTGGCGCTGGGCCGGGACGGGCCGGTGGAGCGAGGAGAGGTCCCAGGCGTAGGTGCCGACGGCGTTCGCGATCACGTCGATGTTGACGTCGAAGACACCCATGTCGATGTTGCCCAGATTGTCGCAGGCCTGGTGGTAGCAGGCGTCGTACGCGGCGCCGGCCGTGCCGCCGTAACGGGCGGCCTGCTCCGGGGACTTGACCTTCTCGGCGCCGGTGTCGGTGCCGCCGGCCGGGATGCCCGCGTCGATGAACGGACCGTAGTCGGAGCGGCCGTCGAAGAGGGTCGGGTCGTGCGGCAGGCCCCGGCCGTCCAGGTAGCCGTTGATGTCCCGCTCCAGCTGCGCCGAGCCCTCGGGGCCCGCGTCGCCGCCGGCGCTGCCCGAACCGTTGTAGACGAACTGCGCGTAGTTGGGGGAGGCGATCATGTCGAAGTTCAGGTAGAGGCCGATCTTCTTCTTCTCCGCGTCGGAGAGGGACTTCACGTACGCCTCGGCGCCCTTGAGGCCGAACTCCTCGGCCGACCACCAGGCGAACCTGACCTTGTTCTTCACCGGGTGGACGCTGAGGTTCTTCGCGACCTCCAGGATGCCGGCGGTGCCGGAGCCGTTGTCGTTGATACCCGGCCCCTCGGGGACGGAGTCGAGGTGCGCGCCGACCATCACGGTGTTGTCGGGGTCGCCGCCGCGGGTCTCCGCGATGACGTTCCAGGTCCTGCGCTGCTCCATGAAGGTGCGGATGTCCAGCGTCACCCGGACGGGCCCGGTGGCGGCCTCGGCGGCCAGGGCCTCGCCCGCGGCCTTGGTGATCCCGCCGGTCGGGATCCTCCCCGCCGTCGGCTCGCTGAGCGTCCCGTTGAGGGTGCCCTCGGTGTTGTTGTAGACGATCGCCCCGGCCGCGCCCACGGCGGCCGCGGCGGCCTGCTTCTCGGCGAAGGTGCATCCGCCGCGCCGGATCAGGGCGATCTTGCCGGTGAAGGCGCCCGCCGGGTAGTCGGCCGGTGTGCAGCCGGTGGTGGCACCGACCGGAGCGACCGCCAGGTCCGCGGTCAGGCCCGCCTCCGGGCCGCTCACCGAGTACGTCATGGCGATCACCGGCACCGACTCGGCCTTCGGGGACAGCACGTCGAGGTGCTCGGAGCGGGCCTCGAAGAAGGTGTACGCGAACTCCTGCTTGGACACCTTGAGCCCGGCCCGCCGCGCCTGCTCGTAGACGTACTGCGCCGACTGGTCGTGCCCCTTCGAACCGGCCACCCGGGTACCGCCGTTGCGGTCCGCGATCAGCTGGAGGGCGGCCAGCGTGGCCCGGGCGTCCCGGGCGTTGCTCGCCTCGACCAGCCGGGAGGCCAGCTTGGCGCCCTTGCGCGCCGGGTCCGGGTCGGCCGAGGCGCTGCCGGCGCCGGCCAGCAGCAGCGGGGCGACCAGGGCGGCGACGGCCAGGGCGGCGCCCGCGCCACGCCGGGTGACGGCGGTTCGCGGGCGCCCTGGGTCGGTGTCGCGGTCGTACGGGGCGGAACGGTCGAGCGGGGTCGAACGGTCGAGCGGGGAGGTGGAGCGACGGGTGCGCAGCATCAAGGCAACTCCTTCCGACGGGCCGTGAGGGTCATGATTTGACATGACCGGAATCCCGTTGCCAAGCCTTTACACAGACCTTGCGAGATGCGGACCGCGACGCGCCCGGTGATATTGGAGAGGTGGGGGGCGTCTCATCCAGGAGTGTGACCAGATGTCCATGATGGATAAGCTCAAGAACCTGCTGAAGGGCCACGAGGAGCAGACCGACAAGGCCGTCGACAAGGCGGGCGACGCCGTCGACCAGCGCACCGAGGGCAAGTACAGCGGTCAGGTGGACGCCACCCAGGAGCAGCTCAAGAACCAGTTCCGCGACCAGCCGCCCCAGTAGGAGCGACTCCGCGGGGCGCCGCGCCCGGCGCCGTCCGACCGGCTCGCCGCCCCGGACCGGCCACCCGGTCGGGCCGGGGTTCAGGCCGGGGGCCGGGGTTCAGGTCGGGCCGGGAGTTCAGCGTTCGTGGCGCCTGGGTTCGGCAGCCGGCGGTTCCGGCTCCAGCGACTCCGCCGCCCCGTACGGGCTTTCCCCGTCCTCGCCGTCGGCACCGCAGTTCTCGCAGGGCCCCGGCCCGGGCCGCTCGCGCAGCCGTCCGCACTCCGGGCACACCCGGTCCAGCCGGCAGGCCGACTCGCCGCCTTCGTCCATACGACCGATTCTGCCGGGCGGACTCTCGCAAGCGTGAGTAGACACTGTCTACGGACACCTGGTAGACAGTGTCTTCATGACCGAACAGGAACGGGACCTGCGGGCCCGACTGGTGGCCGCCGGCGTCGAGTTGGTGGCCGAGGGCGGCGTACAGGCACTCGGCCTGCGCGAGATCGCCCGCCGCGCCGGGGTCTCGCACGGCGCGCCCCGCCGCTACTTCCCGACCCACCGCGAACTGCTCGCCGCCATCGCCCAACAGGGCTTCGGCAGACTCACCGACACCCTCGCGGGTGCCGACGCCCTCGCCGCCGGCACCGGCGCCGACGCGCGCGCCCGCCTCGACGCGCTCGCCCGCGCCTACCTCGGCTTCGCCGCCGCCAACCCCGGAATGTTCGAGCTGATGTTCCGTCACGACCTGCTGGAGGGCAGCGGGATCGAACTGCGCCGCACCACCCTGCCGCTGTTCCTGACCTTCGTCGGGCTGGTCTCCGAGGTGCACCCGCAGTCCGACGATCCGGCCGCCGCCACCGCCGCCCTCTGGTCCAACCTGCACGGCCTCGCCCAGTTGCGCACCTGGGGCAGCCTGCGGCTGATCACCGGCGACGAGTCCGTCGAGCCGCTGCTGCGCGCCGTGCTGGACGCCCACCTCGGCCCGGGCACCCGGTGAGGCCACCGCTGCACCGCGGGCTCGTCCTCGCCGCGAGCACCACCGGCGCGGTCCTGGTCGCCCTCGACGGCACCGCGCTGACCGTCGCCCAGCCCGCCCTCCGGCACGACCTGCACGCCTCCGTCACGGCCGTCCAGTGGGCGAGCACCTGCTACCTGGTCACCGTCGCGGCCCTGCTGGTCTTCGCCGGCCGACTGGGCGACCGATACGGGCACCGGCGCCTCTTCGCGCTCGGCGTGACGGGCTTCGCCGCCGGCTCGCTCGGGATCGCCCTGGCTCCCGGCATCGGCTGGGTCGTCGCGCTGCGCGTGGTCCAGGGCGTGGCGGGCGCGCTGCTGCAACCGGCCACCCTGGGCATGCTGCGGGCGGCCTGGCCCGCCGACCGGCTGGCCGGGCCGATCGCGGTCCGCACCGCCGCCATCGGACTCGCGGCGGCGGCCGGGCCACTGGTCGGCGGGGCGCTGACCGCGCACTTCGGCTGGCGGTCGGTCTTCCTGCTGGGCCTGCCGCCCGCCGCGGCCGCGCTCCTGGCGGCCCTCCTGGTGCCCGCCGGGACGGGTGCGCCCGGGGCCGAGCCTGCGGGGACCGGACCTGCGGGGGCCGGACCTGCGGGGGCCGGACCCGCGGGGACCGGACCCGCGGGGACCGGGCAGCGTCGCGGCGGCGGGCTCGACCTGCCCGGGGCGGCCCTGCTCGCGCTCGCGCTGGCCTGCCTGGTGCAGAGCCTGGTGGCGCTGCCGGACCCCGGCCGGTCGGCCGGCCCGCTGCTCGGCCTCGCCGCGACCGGAGCCCTCACCCTGGCCCTGGTCCGGCACGAACGCCGCACCGCCGATCCCCTGCTGCCGCCGGCTCTGCTCCGCTCACCGGCGGTCGCTCCGCCGCTCGCCGTCCTGCTCGCGGCCTCGGCGGCGCTCCAGGGCACGCTCTTCCCGGCCACCTACTACCTCCAGGACGTGCTCGGGCTGGATCCCTGGCAGAGCGCCCTGCTGGCGGTGCCGCTCGCGGCGACGATGATCCTCGCGGCCCCCGGCTCCGTCCGGCTGGCGAAGCGTCACGGCGAACGGGCGGTGGTGCTGTCCGGGATGACGCTGCTCACCGCGGGGGCGCTGCTCACCGCGGGCCTCGGGCCCGGCTCCGGGACGGTCGCGATCGGCGGCTGCTTCGCGCTGTTCGGCACCGGCTTCGGCGCGGTGATGGCCACCGCCACCACGGTGGTGGTCCGCGGTGCGTCCGCCGCCCGGGCCGGGGTCGCGGGAGGCCTGCAGCAGACCGCGCTGAACGTCGGCCCGGCGCTGGGCATCGCCCTGGCCACCACCGCCGCCGGCCGTACGGACCTCGGCGCGGCGCTCGCGCCGACCGCGCTGACCATGGCGGTGGTGGCCGGCACGGGGACGCTGCTCGCCGCGCGGCTGCCCGGCCGGGCCACGGGCCCGGTGTCCGGTCGGACGGCCGGTCAGGCCTCGCCCGTGCCGCCGGACTCGGCTGTCCGACCGTGATGGGGGCGTCGGCCGCGGGGGCGCCCGTGCCGTCAGACGCCGGTGACGCCGTCGACGCGCTCCCGGAGCAGGTCGGCGTGGCCGTTGTGGCGGGCGTACTCCTCGATCAGGTGCACCAGGATCCAGCGCAGCGAGACGCTGTCCGCGCCGAGCACCGCCGCGGCCTGCGGGGAGAGCGCGCCGGCCGCGTCCAGTGACTCGTCCGCGGTCAGCTCCCGGCCCCGGTCGATCTCCGCCTTCCAGTCCGCCAGTGCCTCGGCCATTCCGCGCGCCGGGTCCAGCCCGTAGCCGTCGGCGTTCTCCGGGCCGTACACCGGCGGGACCTCCCGACCGTCGAACACCCGCTGGTACCAGTTGCGTTCGACCTCGGCGAGGTGCTGCACCAGGCCCAGCAGGGTCATCGTGGACGGCGGGACGGACGCCAGCCGCACCTGCCGGTCGTCGAGCCCGTCGACCTTCCGGGCGAGGGTGGCCCGCTGGAAGTCCAACCAGCTCTCCAGCATGGCGCGTTCAGCGGCGTGCGGGGGCGGGATCGGCCGCCCGTCCGGGGTGAGTGCCATGACCCCCACTCTGGCACACGCCCCCGTGCGTCCCCCGCGCCGACCGGGACCGTGTCAGCGCGGCGAGCAGCGCGAGTTGCACGGCCGCGCCCACCGCCGGGCCGAGCCACACCCCCGACACTCCCAGCGGCCCTGACAGGGCCGCCGAGGCGGCGAGTTGGGCCCCGAGACCGAGCAGCACGGAGACCACCACCGGTCGGCCTGCGCCCGCCGCCTGGTGCACCCCGCCGAGGGCCACCACCAGGGCGTACGGGAGCAGGTAGAGCGCCGCCATGCGCAGGAAGCCGACGGACTGCGCGGCCACCGCCCGGTCCTCGGTGAAGAGCGCGGTCAGCGGTCCGGCCAGCGTCGCGGACAGTGCGGCCGACACCGCGCCGAGCAGTGCGGCGAGGCGGCCGGTGGCCCGGCTCAGGGTGCGCAGCGCTGCGTCCTCCCCCGCGCCGGCCAGGCGGGCGGCCTCGATCGCGGCGGCCTGACGCAGCGCGTAGAAGGCCATGGTGACGACGAGCAGGACGCGGTAGCCGAGGCCGTACCCGGCCACCGCGGCGACGCCGAAGCCCGCGACCAGGCCGAGTTGGGCGGATCCGACGGCCATCCGGGCGGTGAAGTCCAGGCCGAACGGTGCGCCGGCGCGCAGGATCCGTACCGCTGCCGCGCCCACTCCCCCGGTCGCGCCGTCGGCGGTCCGCGGCTGCGGCCCCGTACCTCGGCCCGTACCTGGCCCCGCCGGTCGCCGCGGCCTCCGGCGCAGGTGCAGGGTGGCGGCGAGGGCGATCGCCCGGGAGAGCGCCAGGGCCAGGGCCGCGCCCGGCACGCCGAGGGCGGGCAGCGGTCCCGGGCCGAGGATGAGCAGCGGGTCGAGGAGCAGCAGCAGCGCGTTGGAGAGCAGGGCGATCCGCATCGGCGTGCGGGTGTCGCCGGCGCCCTTGAACAGTTCGTCGGCGACGCGTTGGCCGAAGAAGAGCGCGAACGCCGGGAACGCGACGGTGAAGTACCCGGCCGCGTGCGCGGCGGCCTCGCCGTCCAGGAAGGCGCCCGCCAGCCGGTCGCGCAGCAGGAAGCCGGGGACGGCGAGCGCCACGCTGCCCGCCGCACAGAGCCACCCCGCCGCGCGGGCGGTGCGGGCGGCCTCGGCCCGGTCGCCGGCTCCGAGGGCGCGCGAGAGCCGGACGCTGGTGCCGGAGCCGACCACCAGCACCAGGCCGAGCAGCAGGTTCTCCACGGTGCCGGCCAGGGTGACGGCGGCGACCGCGGCCCCGCCGAGGCCGGCCACCCAGAACGTGCCGATCACCGAGGCGACCACCCCGGACAACAGCTCCGCGTAGACGGGTACCGCCAGTGCCGTGAGCCGGCGCGACTGTCCGCGCATGGCCCTCCCCCTTCCGTTGTGGCGCCCTTCCGCTGTGGCGCTCCTGCTCGGGCTCGGTCGGCGTCGACCCGGATCTCGGCTCGGCCTCGACTCGGCCGCGGCTTGGCGTCGACTCGGCCGCGGCTCGACCGCGGCCTCCCGCTCCGACCTCGAATAGAGATACATCGTTTCGAGGCACATCGACAAGAGGTAACATTGCTGCTCCACAGGGCGCACTCCGACCGAAGGGCTCCAGCCGTGTTGACGCTCGCGATCCTCGGCTTCCTGTACGACCAGCCGCTGCACGGCTACGAGCTCAAGTCCCGGATCACCGGGCTGACCGGCCACGTCCGGCCGGTCAGCGACGGCGCGCTCTACCCCGCGATCGCCCGGCTGGAGAAGGCCGGGCTGCTGCTCCGGCGCACCGAACCGGGCAGTGGCGCCGTTCCGCGGCAGACGCTGGAGCCGACGGCGGAGGGCCGGGCCGAACTGCTGCGCCGACTGGCCGATCCGGAGCAAGTCGAGATCACCGACCAGATCCGCTTCTTCACCGTCACCGCCTTCCTGCACCACCTCGCCGATCCGCCCCGGCAGGCCGCCGTCCTCCGCCGCCGACTGGGCTTCCTGGACGCGCCGAGCAGCTTCTTCCACGACGGAGCGGGCCGACCGGTGACCGCCGAACGCGAGCCGAACCCCTTCCGGCGCGGGATGCTGCTCGTCGCCCGGGCCTCCACGGCCGCCGAGCGGGCCTGGCTGACCGAGACCATCGCGGACCTGGAACGGCCGGGCGGCGCGGCACCCTCGGAAACCGCCGGCACGCCGGCGAAGCCGAAGCCCTCGGAACACTAGGCCGACAGCCGAACCGAAGACGGAAACGAAGGCGCACACCCCTGCCGAACGGCAGAGCGAAGAAGCGGATTTGGGCCGTTCGACACCTGGTTCCCCCCGGGCCCGGCATCGCTATGATGATCCGCCTCACGTCCTCGGCGTCCCCTCCGCGGCGTGATCCGCCACCGCGCCCCGCCGTCCCCCTGGAGGCCGCCGTGCCCACTTCCGAGTCCGCGGTCGAGGCCGCAGTCCACTCCGCGCCGCTGAAGCGGGACGACATCCCCGGCTGGTTCTTCAGCCTCGACCGGGCCGCCTTCAGCCACCTGCTGTCCGCCCAGACCTCGGCCGGCGTCACCGGCGACATCCTGGAACTCGGCAGCTACCTCGGCCGCAGCGCCGTCCTGCTCGGCGACCACCTGCGGCCGGGCGAGCGGCTGACGGTCTGCGACCTGTTCGACTCCGAGGCCGGCGACGCCGAGAACGCCGCCGAGATGGACATGTCCTACCGCAGGACCCTCACCCGCAGCGCCTTCGAGGCCAACTACCTCGCCTTCCACGGCGAGCTGCCCGAGATAGTGCAGGCCCCGACCGCGGTGCTGGCCGACGGCCGGATCCGGGCGCACAGCTGCCGCTTCGTCCACGTCGACGCCTCCCACCTCTACGAACACGTCGCCGGGGACATCGCCGTGGCCCGCGCCGCACTCTCCGAGAACGGCCTGGTCGCCCTGGACGACTACCGCTCCGAGCACACCCCGGGCGTCGCCGCCGCGGTCTGGGAGGCGGTCTTCACCGGCGGACTGCGGCCGGTGCTGCTCACCCCGATGAAGTTCTACGGCACCTGGGGCGACGCGGCGGCCGCCCAGGCGGTCCTGCGGGAGCGCGACTGGCGGGCCGACGGGTACACCGCCGACGAGGACACCATCGCCGGCGCCCGGGTGATGCGCCTCAACTACCAGGTCAAGGCTCCGGTCCAGCGCTCCGCCCCGCGCCGGCTGGCCCTGGAGCTGCTGCCGCCGGTCGCGACCAAGGCCACCCGGCGGATGCTCCGGACGCTGCGCGAGCGCCGCGCCGCGCCCCCGGTGCCGAGCCCCTGAGCCCCCGGACCCCTGAGTCCACACCGGACCGCACGCAGGACCGCACGCAGGACCCCGGCGCCGGGGCCCGCCCCTCACCGGGCGGGCCCCGGCGCCGTCCTGGCGTGGACGGCCCCGTCCTGCCGAACTGTCGACAAGTCAGCCCTCTTGTAGGACTTACCTTTTTTGCGTCTTTCCTATTGTCGACGCCATTTCACTCTAACGAGGGAATCTCATCTAAAGATTTGCCCACGGAACGTTAAAGGGCGCATAGTGATGACACCTCAGTTCGGTCTGATGAAAACCAAGTTCAGGCAAAGTCATCCCCAGTGAGGAGAAGACCTTGTTCCACGGAAACACGGCATCGGACAACCCCGGGCAGCGGCTGCGCGCGGAGATCGCGGGCCCGGGGACGACGCCGCTGATCGGCGTCTACGACATGTACTCGGCCTCCATCGCGGCCGATCACTACGACGGCATGTTCGTCTCGGGCTTCGGCTTCGCGGCCTCCTACTACGGGCTGCCCGACATCGGCTTCATCGCCTGGCCCGACATGGTGGGCTTCGTCGAACGGCTGCGCGGGGCCTTCCCCCGGCACCACCTCCTGGTCGACATCGACGACGGCTACGTCGATCCGGAGGTCGCCTGCCACGTCGTGCGCAGGCTCGAACGGATCGGCGCGTCGGGCGTGATCCTCGAGGACCAGAAGCGTCCGCGCCGCTGCGGGCACGCGGACGGCAAGCTGGTGCTGCCGCTGGAGGAGTACCTGGAGAAGCTGGAGCTCGTCCTCGCCAACCGGACGGACTTGGTGGTGGTCGCGCGCACGGACGCCACCGACGAGGACGACATCCTGCGCCGGGCCCGGGCGCTCGCCGCCACCGACGCCGACGTGGTGCTGGTGGACGGCGTGCGCAGCGAGGAGTGGATCCGCCGGATCCGCCGAGTGGTCGGCGACAAGCCCCTGCTGTTCAACCAGATCGCGGGCGGCAAGTCGCCCCGGCTGTCGCTCTCGGAGCTGTCGGCCCTGGGCGTGGACGTGGCCATCTACAGCACCCCGTGCCTGTTCGCCGCGCACCGGGCGATGCACGAGGCGCTGGCCGGGCTGAAGGACGCCGACGGGCGGCTGCCGGCCCCGGCCGGGGGCCGGGAGCAGGTCGGCGTGCGGGAGTCCACCGAGTTGCTGGAGCGGAACATCTCGCGCTCCCGAGGGCTGATGGCGGTGACGGCTTGAGCAGCGGGCTGCGCGGGTTCGCCCCGGCGTCGCCGGCCACCGCCCTGCGGGCCACCGCGCTGGGGCTGGCCGGCGCCTGCGCCCTGCTCGCGGGAGCCGCGTCGCCCGCGGCGGCCGGTGGCGGGCTGATCACGGTCGTGGACAACTCGCACGCCGACTCCTGGCTGGAGGTCGACCGGACGGCCAACCTCCAGAACGGCAGCGGCTCCGCGGGCAGCGACCACGACGGCGCCGGTTCGCTGGTCGGCGGACTGCTCGGGCCCGGTTCCTCGTCCGGGCACTCGGTCCGCCCGGCAGCGGAAGACGGCCCGTGACCGACCGCCTGGCGCGCCCGGAGCAGCCACCAGGGCTCCGGGCGCGCGGGGACCGGAGGATCCGGGAACGGGCGCGCGGGGGGAGGCCATTCGGGGAACGGTCACGCGCAGAACGGGCGCGCGGGGAAGGCACCCGGGCGCCGCGGCCCGGCCCCGGGCCCCGCTCCCGCAGGCTGCTGCCTCGCTGGCTGGACCCGTACATGGCTGCGCTGGCCGGGACGGTCGGGCTGGCCGCGCTGTTCCCGGCCTCGGGTGGCTCGGCACGGGTCGCCGAGGTGGCCTGCGACCTCGCGGTGGCGCTGCTGTTCTTCCTCTACGGCGCCCGGCTCTCCACCCGCGAAACGCTGGCCGGGCTGCGCCACCTGCGGCTGCACGGGCTGGTGTCGGCCGCCACCTTCGTCCTGTTCCCACTGCTCGGCGTGGCCACCGCGCTGCTCACGCCCGTCCCGCTGACCGAGCCGCTGCAGACCGGGGTGCTGTTCCTCTGCCTGGTTCCCTCGACGGTGCAGTCCTCGGTGGCGCTCACCGGCGCCGCCGGGGGCAACGTCCCCGCGGCGATCTGCGCGGGCACCTACTCCAGCCTGGCGGGGCTGGTGCTGACGCCGCTGCTGGCGGCCTGGCTGCTGGGTTCGCACACCGAGCTGTCCGCCGACGGGCTGCTGCGGATCGGGATCCAGTTGCTCGCGCCCTTCCTGCTCGGGCAGGTGCTGCGGCCGTGGCTCGGCGGCCCGCTGTCCCGGCACAAGCGGGTGCTCACACCGGTGGATCGCGGCTCGATCCTGCTGGTCGTCTACACGGCGTTCAGCGCGGCGGTGTCCCAGGGCATCTGGGGCCTGGCGACTCCCCTCGCCCTGCTCGGGCTGCTCGCGGTGCTGCTCGCCCTGCTCGCCACCGCCCTCGCGGCCACCGCGCTCGGCGCGCGGCTGCTGGGCCTCGACCGGCCGGCCGCCATCGCGGCGGTGCTCTGCGGCTCGCAGAAGAGCCTGGCCAACGGCCTGCCGATGGCCACCGTCCTGTTCGGGGCACAGGCCGGGCTGATGGTGCTGCCGCTGATGCTCTACCACCAGCTCCAGCTGATCGTCGGCACCGTCCTCGCCGGTCGCTGGTCGCGGGCACCGACGGCCGGTGCCCCGCCCGGCGCGGCACCGGCCGCGCTCACCGGCCCGGGCGCTCCGCCGACTCCCGGGTGATCCCCCCGCACCGGCCTGGCCGAGGCCCCGGGCCGGCCGCCGGGCCGGTGCGGGGCACGGCCCTAACCGGCGGCCGGCCCGCCCCAGTCCACGGCGACGGGGGTGCTGAGGGCGGTGGCCGGGAGGACGGGCGGCGGCCCCTCGGGCGGCAGCCTCCAGGCGGCCGGATCCGTGGCGAACGGTCCGGTGCGGTCCCGGAGTTGGGCGAGGGCGAGGTCCCGGGCCAGGTCCATCTGCCGGTGGGTGGCCTCGTCGACGACGCCGAGGCGCCGGGCATGGGCGTACTCGTCCTCGTCCTTCCAGCTGTACTCCGACAGATCGGGGTGATCACGAGGTCCAGAAAGAGGTCGAAGGTGTCGAGGCCGATGGCCGTCCGGCGGTACGGGCGCTCGAAGTTGACGTACCAGTGCAGCGGTCGGCCGGCGGGCGTCAGGAAGCGGTGCACACTGAACGGCGCTCCGGTGGTGAAGCGGCTGAGCACCACGGTGTCGCGCCAGGTCCACCGGTCGAGTTCCCACCGGCCGGCCGCGAGGTCGTCGATGCAGTGCAGGCGTGCGGTGTCGTCTCCGGCGCGGGTGGCCGCGGTCCAGCCGGCCGGAGCCAGGGTCTCCGTCCCCGGGCGGGCGCTCAGCGTCAGGGTCGCACCGTCGTCCCCGAGGACCGTGTAGGGCATGGCCGACCAGACCAGGCCATGGGTGACGTCCCGCCGCACCGCGGTGTCGCCCGGAGCGAAGACCGGCGCCGTCATCGGACGTAGTAGGCCCGGTTGTGGGCGGCGACCGGCGGGGACTGGTAGGTCCAGACCCCGGCGGCCGGCGCGTCGGCGATCAGGTGGGCGAGGTCGCGGGCGGACTCCTCGGCGGGGTTGCCGAGGTCGAGCCGGACGCGGTCGGCGGTGCGGTCGTCCAGGGCGTAGTAGCGGTAGGGCTGGTGGACGTTGAGCGGTCCGGCCAGCAGCCGGCCCTCCTCGTCGGTGCCGTAACCGGTGATCGGGGTGTTGTTGACGGACTCGGGGGTGAGGCCGATCAGGTTCACGTCCAGGGCGAGGAGTTCCTCGTCGTGACGGCTCAGTCCGTCCGGCCCGAGGGTGGCCCGGCGGCAGGAGACCGACCAGCGTTCGCGCACGGCGGGCGCGTTCAGGGAGGGCAGGGTGGTCTCGAACCAGCCCGGGTGCTTGGGCTCGGCGTACAGCCGGCGCCCGGCGTCGATCGCATGGGGGTTGTCGCAGAGCACGTGCAGCCGGGCGATCCCGAGCAGCTTGGTCTGGTCGTACCCCCGGGCGTACTGCCCGTAGTTGACCACCGGGATCCGGTCCTCGGCGAAGATCGGGTGGGCGATCAGGTTGATCTCCAGCTCCTGGGTGATGCCGCCGCCGTTCGGGTACTGGGCGAAGTAGAGCTGGTAGTTGAGCGAGACGCAGGCCCCGCCGTCGAAGGCGGCGACGCTCAGACCGGGGTGGCGCTTGGCGAGCAGCTCACGCGCCCGCACCCGGTCGACCAGGTAGTCGACGCCGATGTTGTGCAGCGCCCCGTAGTGGAAGGGCAGGTGGTACGGCTCCGGTACGGGAGGCAGCGGCAGACCGGTCATGAGGACTCCGGGGACGACGAGTCGGATGATGGGGACTGGACGGTCGCCGGGCGGTGCAGCTCCAGCAGGTCGCGGTGCATCCGTTCGGCGCTGCGCAGCGCGAGGGCGGCCATGGTGAGCGAGGGGTTGGAGGTGCCGAGGGAGGGCATCGAGCCGCAGCCGACGGCGTACAGGTTGGGGTGCTCCCAGCAGCGCTGCCAGTGGTCGACCACCGAGTTCGCGGGCGAGTCGCCCATGATGTGGGTGCCACCGGCGTGGCCGGCGCCCCGGTAGCCGTGGACGGTCCCCCGGTGTTCGAGCCGCCCCGGCCACCCGGTCGCCGGATAGGCGGTGTGGTCCTCGGCGCCGAGCAGCGCGAACAGCTGGTCGGAGACGGCCCGGGCGGAGGCCATCCCCTCGCGGACGTACTCCGAGAGGTCGTAGCGGACGGCCGGTCCCGGCAGACCGAGCGGGTCGCGCCGGTCCCGGTCGAGGGTGACCCGGTTGGCCGGATCGGCGGGCTGCTCCAGCTCGAACTGGAGCGAGAACTGACGGCCCAGCCGGTCGCCGAGCCGCTCGCGCAGTTCCTTGCCGCGCAGGCCGGCCGCGAGCAGCGCCGAGGCCTCGGCCTCCGGCGCCCCGCCCGCCCAGGACCAGCCCCAGTTGCCGATCTCGATCCGGAACGGCGCCCGGCGGGCGCGCCCGGGGCCGAACCGGAACGCCTCCAGGCCGCTGGTGGACCCGGGCCCGCGGTAGGGGCCGACCGGGCGGGGCATCAGCCCCCAGGTGAGCAGGGCCGGGTGGTCCATCAGGTTCCGGCCGACCTGGTCGCTGCGCTCGGCCAGACCGGAGAGGAGCAGCAGTCGGGCGTTCTCGATCGCGTGCGCGGCGAGGACGACCAGGTCCGCCGTCACCCGGTGGGTCGTGCCGCCCGCGAGGTACTCGACCTCCCGGGCCCGCCCGGTCCGCGGGTCGGCCAGCACCCGGCTGACGACGGCCTCCGTGCGCAGCTCGACGCCGGCCGCCCAGCGGGCCTGGGTGCGCAGCGGGGTGTACTTGGCGCCGCTCGGGCAGGCCGGGACGCAGCCGGCACTGCCCGCGCAGAGCGGCCCGTCGGCGGAGCCGGGCCTGGTCGCCACGCCGTTGCGGGCGTGCGGGGTGGCGGTGACGGTGAGCCGGGCGGGGCCGGGCACGGCGGGGTCGCGGACGGTCCGGCCGTCGAGCGCGCGGGCCAGCTGCCGGTCGAGGTAGCTCGCCGGGACGGCCCGCATCGGGAAGTCGTAACCGTCCGGGACGGGCAGTCCGACGGCGTGGCGCTGCTCCCGGGCGTCGGCGGCGACGCCGAGTTCCCGTTCGGCCTCGCGGTAGTGGGGTTCCAGGTCGTGGTAGCCGATCGGCCAGTTGCGGCCGTGGCCGAGGTCACCGGTGCGGAAGTCCTCGGGGTGCATACGCGGGGTGAGCCCGGTCCAGAGCAGTCCGGTGCCACCGTTGACCCGCAGGTAGCCGCTGGCGTAGGGCAGCGGACCGTACTGGCGGAGGTGGCCGGTGGCGATGAAGCCGCCGTCCGGGCTTCCGGTGAGGTCCGTGACGTCGGGTGACGGCGCCTCGGGGCTGTGCGGGTAGGGCGAGGTGGGTGGTCCGCCGCCGGCCGCGCGGTGGACGGCGGAGGCCTCGGCGCCGGTGGGCGCGGCGCGTCCGGCCTCCAGGACGAGGACCCGCCAGCCCTGTGCGCCGAGGCGGTGGGCGACCAGTGTCCCGGCGAAGCCCGCGCCGACCACGACGGCGTCCCAGCGGGGGCTCATCGGCCCTCAAGGTCGTCGTCGGGTGCGGCGGCGCCTCCGGGTGCCCCGGACCGGCCCGGTGCGTCGACGGCCCCGAGGCCCCCGGCACCTCCGCGCTCCCCGCCGCCTCCCGGGTCCTCGGCCCCTCGGGGTGCCGCGGCCCAGCTGCCGTGTCCGGGGGAGGTGGCGCCCGGCGGGGCGGCTTGGAAGGTCCGCCAGACCAGTCCCTGGTCGTGGGCGCGGGCGGAGGAGGGCGCCTCGCCGGGCCAGGCACCGACGTACCAGAGGTGGACCAGGGCGTGCTCGTCGCGCACCTGGTGGGCCAGCGTCGTGCGGTGGTGCTCGTCCGCCATGCCGGTGGAGCGCAGTTCGGGCACGTCGAAGCCGGTCAGCTCGGCGCAGACGCGCAGGAACTCGTCAAGGTCGGCCAGGGCGTCGACGTACTTGTTCGCGACGGGGTCCCAGCACTCCGCCAGGTCGTAGTCGGCCGGGCGGTCGTCGGACACGGGCACGCGGGCACCCCCCACGATCGGCAACGGGTGGCCGAGGCATGTCAGGCCGTACGGTGCGACGGACCGCACGGCGCGACAGGCCCCGGAACGAGGCGGGCTCCGGGGCGCCGACCCTCGCCGGACACCCCTGCCCACCACCGCGATCCTGCCGCCCGCCCTCACCATCGGAAACGCGTTGCGCGAATCTGCCCGGACTTCGTCACCCCCTGTCCGGTCGACCGCCCACCACGATCACCCGGCGTCCGCTTCCGGTCGGTCCAGCGCCCGTACCGCCGCCAGGACGTCCAGGCCCAGCTCCGGGTCGGCCTCCTCCGGGAGGTTGACGGACAGCCGGGTGACCAGGCCCGCGTACCGGTGGTGGATCTCCCGGGCGACCTCCTCCACCGAACCGCAGACCGCGAAGGTGTCGAACACCTCGTCGTCGATCAGCGCGGCCATCTCCGCCCAGCGCCCGCGCACCGAGTGGGTGTGCAACTCCTCCTGGAGCCCCTCCCAGCCGTGCTGCGCCAGCACCGGGCGGTAGGCCGGCGTGGAGGCGTAGAACGCGAGCCGCTCGCGGATGGCCGCGCGGTTCGCCGCCAGCTCCTCCTCGGTGCGACCGGTGGCGGTGAGCACGTTGCCGACGATCTCGAACGGCCGCTCCGTCCACGCGGCGCCCTCCGCCTCGGCCCGGGCCCGCTCCTCGGTCAGGCCGGGCAGCACCTGCTCGGCCAGGTAGGCGGTGGAGGAGAACGGGTGGCTCAGGAAGCCGTCGGCCACCGCCCCGGCGGTCCGGGTCATCAGCGGTCCGACGCCCGCCAGCAGGATCCGCGGCACCCCGGACGGGACCGGGTCCGGCGAGAACACCGGTGTCATCACCGTGTGGGTGTAGAACTCGCCCCGGAAGCGGAGCCGTTCGCCGGTCTGCCAGCTGTGCCAGATCGCCCGCACCGCGTGCACGTACTCGCGCATCCGGGCGGCCGGACGGTCCCAGGGCATCCCGAAGCGCTTCTCGATGTGCGGCTTGACCTGCGAGCCCAGCCCGATGACGGCCCGTCCGCCGGAGGCGGCGTGCAGCCCCCAGGCCTGGTAGGCGAGCGTCATCGGGGTCCGGGCGAAGGCCACCGCGATGCCGGTGGCCAGCTCGATCGACTCGGTCCGGTCGGCCGCGCGGGCGAGCTGGAGGAACGGGTCGTACGCCGTCTCGGCGACCACCAGCCGGTCCATGCCCCGGCGTTCGGCCCGCTCGGCGGCGTCCAGGATCCCCGCCGGGTGTCCGGAGGCGGTGGCGTCGAGGCGGAGGGCGGCGGGTCGGTCCATGGCGGTGCTCCTGGTCGCGGACGGCGGTGCTACACGGGTAGCCTGCCACGCCCCGGTCCTGGCACCCGACGGGCCGCCGCCCACCAGACGCCCCACCGGCCGCCCCACCCGCCGCCTCACCCACGGCCGATGGCACCGCCGACAGCCCCGCCCGCGCCGTCCGGCGCCGCGAACAGCCGCTCCAGGTGCCGGTCGACGGCTGTGAGCACGGCGGCGGGCTCGACCACGCCCAGCTCCAGCAGCGTGGTGAACCCGGTGAGCGCGAGCAGCAGGTCCGTCTCCACCGCCGGGTCGCGGTCGGCCGCGAGCTGCCCGTCGGCGATCGCCTGCCGGACCACCTGTTCGACCATCGCCCGCCCCTGGAGCAGGCCGCCGCGCGCCCGCGCGCGCACCTCCTCGTCGTGCAGCGCCTCCAGCACGTAGGCGGCGCTCATCCGGCTGGTCGCCCGCGCGTCGGCGTGCAGCGGCAGCAGCTCGACCAGCATCGCCCGCAGCACGTCACGCGGGTGCGGGCGCTCGCCGAGTTCTTCCAGCGCCCGGCCGACCCGCAGCGCGTTCTGCTCGCCGGCGAAGTCCATCGCGAAGGTGAGCATCTGCGCCCGCGAGCCGAAGTAGTGCTGGAGCTGCCCGAGCGAGATGCCGGCCTCCCCCGCGACCTCGCGCATCGTCAGGTGGGTGGCGCCACGCCGCTCCACGACCCGCCACAGCGCGCGGGCGATCGCCTCCCGGCGTTCCCGGTGGTCGACCTGCTTCGGCATGGGCGGCGGCTCCTCGGCTCTTCCCGCACCCGGCGGAGTCTTTTCCATACACTTGACATAATACAGTTGACCTATAACGCGGGAAGCCTTCCGAGGGAGGAGCGCCCACATGCCGGAGCAACCCGTCATCCGCACCACCGAGGGACTCGTCCGCGGCCGCTGGGAGCAGCCGCACGGACCGGAACAGCAGCAGGGACAGCAGCACGGACAGCGGCAGGAACAGCCGGCGGGCCGCGCGCTCGCGGTCTTCCGCGGCATCCGCTACGCCCAACCGCCCGTCGGAGCCCTCCGCTTCGCCGCACCCGCCGAGCCCGAGCCCTGGGACGGCGTCCGCGAGGCCACCGCCTTCGGCCCCGTGGTCCCACAGTCCGGGCCGATGCCCACCGAAACCGTCGAGTCCGCCGAGTCCGGCGAATCCGCCGAGGGCACCGCCGTCTCCGAGGACTCCGACTGGCTGACCCTCAACGTCTGCACGCCCGATCCCGGCGCGGCCGGCCTGCCGGTCCTGGTCTGGATCCACGGCGGCGGGTTCATCTCCGGGACCGCCAACGACCCGCTGTACGACCCGACCGCGCCGGCCTCCGCCGGGCTGGTCGTGGTGAGCGTCAACTACCGCGTGGGCGCCGAGGGCTTCGCCCTGCTGGAGGGCGCCCCGGCCAACCGGGCCTTCCTCGACCAGATCGCCGCGCTGCGCTGGGTGCGGCGCAACATCGCCCGGTTCGGCGGGGACCCGGCCCTGGTGACCGTCGCCGGGCAGTCCGCGGGCGCCGGGTCGGTCGCCGCGCTGCTGGCGACCGACGCCGCCCCCGGCCTGTTCCGGCGGGCCGTCGCCCACTCCGTACCGGGCACCCACTGCACCCCCGCCCTGGCCGCCGAGGTCACCGCCGAGCTCGCGAAGCTGCTCGGTACGGCCCCGACCGCCGCCGCGCTGGCCGAGGTGCACCCCCGGCGCCTGGCCTCGGCCGTCACCGACCTCGGCGCCGCGCTGCCGGAACGCCTCGCGCGCTGGGGCCGGCTGGCGCACAGCGGCATCGCCACCGTCCCGGTGGTCGACGGCGAGGTCCTGCCCGGCTCGCCCTGGTCGGCGCTCACCGAGGGCGTCGACCTGCTGGTCGGCCACACCCGGGACGAGTTCCGGCTGTTCGGTGTCCTCAGCGGTCGGCACGGCCGTTTCACCGAGGAGGAGGCCCGGCTGGCGCTCGGGCTGTTCGCCCCGCCGCCGGGCGGCCCGGACGCCTACCGGGCCGCCCTCCCGGGGGCGACGCCCTCCGAACTCCTCGAAGCCGTCAGCTCCGACGCCCTGTTCCGGGTGCCGTCCCTCCGGCTGGCCGAGGCCAACGCGGCGGCCGGCGGCACCTCGTACCTCTTCGAGCTCGCCCTGCCCGCCCCCGCCCTCGGCGGCGTCTTCGGCGCCTGCCACGGCCTGGACGTGCCGCTCGCCTTCGGCACCCTGGACAGCCCCGCGGCGCGGCACTTCCTCGGCGACCCGCCCCCGCCGGAGGCGGTCCGGGTCTCGGCGGAACTGCGGGAGGCGTGGGTCCGGTTCGCCACCACCGGCGACCCGGGGTGGCCCGCCTTCGAGCCGGACGGACAGCTCACCCGGGTGCTGGACGCCCGCTCGGAGACCGTCCGCTACCCGGAGCAGGCCGCCCGCCGGATCTGGGCGGGGCACCCCCTCACCGCGTACGACCTCTCCTGACGGCGGGCACCGGCCCGCGGGGCGGGCCGTCCGGACACCGGTGGCTGGCGGCCGGGCACCGGTGGCTGGCGGCCGGGCACCGGTGGCGTGGCGGCCGGACGGCGGGCCCGTTCGGCCGCTACGCCGCCGGCGCGGCCAGCAGCTTCAGCAGCTCGGCGGCCACCAGGGCCGAGGAGGCGGGGTTCTGACCGGTCACCAGGTTGCGGTCGACCACCACGTGCGGCGCCCAGGGCGCGCCCTCCTCGAAGTCCACGCCGAGTTCCACCAGCCGGTCCTGGAGCAGCCACGGCGCCCGGTCTGCCAGGCCGGCCTGGGTCTCCTCGGCGTTGGTGAAACCGGTCACCCGGTACCCGGCGAAGGGCGAGCCGGCGCCCTCGGCCCGCGCGGCGAGCAGCGCGGCCGGGCCGTGGCAGACCACCCCGAGCGGGCGCCCGGAGGCGAGCGCCCGGGTGAGCAGCCGGCCGGAGTCGGGGTCGACCGCCAGGTCCTCCATCGGGCCGTGGCCGCCGGGGTAGAACACGACGTCGTAGTCGGCCGGGTCGACCTCGGCCAGCACCAGCGGCTGCCGGAACTCGGCGATCTTCTCCACTTCCTCGGCCATCGCCGGGTCGGTCAGGCTGGCCCCGTCGGCGACCGGGACGACTCCGGCCGGGGTGGCGACGGCGACCCGGTGGCCCGCCTCGGTGAAGGCGCGGTACGGGACGACCGCCTCCTCGGCCCAGAAGCCGGTCGGGTGCGCGGTGCCGTCGTTCAGGGTCCAGTACTTCGCGCCGGTCACGACGAACAGGATGTCGGCCATGGGGTGTGCCCTCCAGGGGTGCCGCGGTCTCCGCCGCGACGGTCCGCCGCGGCGCTCACGCCGGAGACGCTAGACGCGCCCGGCCTCCTGGAACCAATGGGCCACGCGATGCGAGGCATCGGGATTCCGATACCTCACCCGGATCGTCCAGCGGCCGCCCGGCCATCGGAATCCCGTACGCTCGGCGGCATGAGCGATCGGCCGATCACCGGATCAGGCCCGCTGGACCTCAACCAGCTGCGGACCTTCCTCGCCGTGCACCGGGCGGGTTCCCTCACCGCGGCCGCGCACCTGTTGGGCCTTTCCCAGTCCACGGTGACGGCGCAGATCCGGGCGCTGGAGCGGCGGCTCGGCCGGGAGCTGTTCGAGCGCCGGGCCCGCGGGGTCAGCCCGCTGCCGTACGCCGACGAGCTCGCCGGGCGTCTGGCCGTGCCGCTGGACCAGCTCGCGGGCCTCGCCGACGGGCACGGCGGCGGCGTGCCGGAGCCGGTCCACCTCGCCGGGCCCGCCGAGTTCCTCGGCACCGTCCTGCTGGCGGAGCTGGCCCCGCTGGTCGCGGAGGGCGTCCGGCTGCGGGTGACGGCCGGGCTGACCGACCCGCTGCTGACGGAACTGCGGGCCGGGCAGCACGACCTGGTGGTCGCCACCCACCGTCCGCGCGGCCGGACGCTGCTCGCCGATCCCCTGGCCGACGAGGAGTTCGTCCTGGTCGCGGCCCCGGTCTGGGCCGAGCGGCTGACCGGCCGGGAGCTGCCCGGCGCGCTGGCCGAGGTGCCGCTGCTCAGCTACGCCGAGGACCTGCCGATCGCCCGCCGCTACTGGCGGCACGTCTTCGACCGGCGGCTGCACGCCCGGGCGGCAATCACCGTGCCGGACCTGCGGGCGGTGCTCTCGGCGGTGACCGCAGGCGCGGGCTGGAGCGTGCTGCCCGGCTACCTGTGCCGGGCCGAACTCGCCTCCGGGGCCCTGCGGTTGCTGCACGAGCCGGCCGATCCGCCGATCAACACCGCCTACCTGGTCCGCCGCCCGGCCGGCTCGGCCAACCCGCACGTGGCCCTGGTCCGCGAGCGCCTGCTGGCCGCGGCCCGTACCTGGGGCTGACCGGGCGGCCCGCCCGGGACCGCCACGTCCCCACCTCAAACGGCCAGGTCCCGCCGCTCCAACAGCACGAAGGCCGCCGCCAGCCCGAGCAGTCCCACCCCGAGCAGCACCCCGAAGGCCGCCCACGGCACCCCGCCGTGGGCGAGCACGTCGCCCGGCGCGTAGTAGTGGAACGGGCTGAGGTAGCGCAGCGACCTGGCCGGGGACCAGGCCAGCGCGACGAAGTTGAGCGCGAAGCCGACCGCGCCGAACGCGACGGCCGCACCGATCACATGGGCCCGCCGCCGGCTGATCGCGGAGACCGCCAGCACCGGTCCGGTCAGGCAGAACGCGAGGGCGCAGCCGAGCAGTCCGGCGGTGAACACCGCGCTCTGCGGGACCACCGCGCGCAGCTCCGGGGAGGCCGCCACCCCGATCGCGAGGGTCAGGGTGGCGGCGGCGTTGAGCAGCACGGTGGCGGCGATCAGGGCGCCGGCCCGCTCGGCGAGCAGCCGGCGGCGGGAGACCGGGCGGGTCATCAGCAGCTCGATGGTGCCGGACTCGACGTCGGCCGCGACGGCGGCGGCGCCGAGCGAGCCGATCAGGGTCAGCTGGAGGGCGATCCAGAACGGGTGGGTGAGTCCAGCGCCGAGCAGGCCCGGGTAGCTGGCGATGGAGACGTCGCCGTTGGAGCCGCTGAAGGCCTTGAACGCGCCGGGCGGGGTGCGGCGTTCGCCGAACAGGTCACCGGTCGGGACGGTTCCGGCGATCACCACGATCAGGGTCTCGAAGACCACCATGCCGAACAGCAGGGAGAGCAGCATCCGGCGGCGCCGGTGCAGGGAGAGCCAGACCAGCGGGAGGCGGCGGTTGACGGTGCCCGGGTTCACGGCTTCTCCTCCGGTTCCGACGGGCCGCTCGATGACGGCAGGCTGTTCGGTTCCGACGGGCCGCTCGGTATCGGCAGGCTGCTCGGGTCCGACGGCCCGCTCGCCTCCCGCAGCCCGCTCGGTGACGGCAGACCGCCGCCGTTCGGACGCTCCTCGTCGCCGACGGACCGGTAGAAGTCGAGGAAGGCCTCGTCCAGACCCGCCTCCTCCACCGTCAGGTCGGCCACCCGCTGTTCGGCGAGCAGGGTGCGCACCGCCTCGACCACGTCGTCCGGCGGCACCAGCAGCTCGACCCGTGGGCCGTCCCAGCGCGGGGACCACCGCTCGGCGGCGCCGAGCGGCCTGGCGCCCCGCCCGTCGCGGAACAGCAGCCGGACCCGGCGGGCCCGGGCCTGGCGCAGCTCGGCCACCGAGCGGACGGTGACCAGCCGGCCGTGGCGGACGATGGCGACCCGGCCGCAGGTCCGCTGCACCTCGGGCAGCACGTGGCTGGAGAGCAGGACGGTCCGCCCGGCCGCGGTCTCCTCGGCGAGGAGTTCGTAGAAGGTCTCCTGGACCAGCGGGTCGAGCCCCTCGCTCGGTTCGTCCAGCACCACCACCGGCGGCCGGTGCTGGAGCGACTGGACGAGCCCGAGCTTCTGCTTCATGCCCCGCGAGTACTCCCCCACCGGCCGGGCCAGGTCGGCCCGGGAGAGCTTCAGCCGCTCGCACAGCTCGCCCCGGCGCGGCACCGGGGCGCCCTGGAGGGCGGCGAGCAGGTCGAGGGTCTGCTGCCCGGTGAGTTCGGGGTAGAGGCGCAGTTCGCCGGGCAGGTAGCCGATGGAGGGGGCCAGCCGACCGTGGTCGGCGACCGGGTCCAGGCCGAGCACCCGCACCTGTCCGTCGCTGGGGCTGAGCAGGCCGACCAGGCAGCGCAGCGTGGTGGTCTTGCCGGCGCCGTTGGGGCCGAGCAGGCCGAACACCTCGCCGGCCTCGACCGACACGTCCAGCCGTTCGATGCCGACCGTCTCGCCGTAGCGTTTGGTGAGCGAGCGCAGTTCGATCACCGGGCCGGTTCCGGTGCCCCGACGGTCGACGGCTGGGTCCGGGTTGCCCGGCATGACCACCTCCTGTGGCGGATGCGCTGCGGTGACGGCTGCGATCCGGTGACGGCTGCGATCCCGTGACGGACGCGTCCGACATCCAAGCGCGCCCGGCCGGGCGAGTCGAGGGACGCGCCCGGACCGGTCCGGCGAACTCACCCCGGTACGCCCGCCCCTGCGCACATCACCCACGCGTCACCCCTTGCACACGCCCAGCGGCACCAGCCGGGCGACCTGCCGGGCGAGCCCGGCGGCCTCGGTGACGGCGGCCACCGCGTCGACGTCCTTGTACGCCTGCGGGGTCTCCTCGGCCAGCGCCCGCCAGGAAGCCGGCCGCACCGCGATCCCCTGCGCCTCCAACTCGTCCTTCAGTCGCTCGCCGCGCACGGTGCGCAGCGCCTGGTGGCGGCTCAGCACCCGGCCGGCGCCGTGGCAGGCGGAGCGGAAGGCCTCGTTGCCGGGCAGGCCGACCATGACGTACGAGGCGGTGCCCATGGTGCCGGGCACCAGCACCGGCTGCCCGGCCTGCGCCAGGTCGGCGGGCAGGTCGGGGTCCCCGGGCGGCAGCGCCCGGGTGGCGCCCTTGCGGTGCACGCAGAGTGTCCGGAGCTCGCCGTCCACCTCGTGGGTCTCCAGCTTGGCGAGGTTGTGCGAGACGTCGTAGACCAGCTCCAGCCCGACGCCGAGCGCGGTGGCGAAGGCTCGGCGGGCCGCCTCGGAGAGCAGCTGCCGGTTGGCCCGGCCGTAGTTGGCGGCGGCGGTCATCGCGCCCAGGTAGGCGCGGCCGCGCGGGGAGTCGACCGGGGTGCAGGCGAGCTGGCGGTCCGGGACCTCGATCCGGTAGCGGTGCATCTCGCGGTCCATGGCGCGGACGTGGTCGGTGCAGATCTGGTGGCCCAGGCCGCGCGAACCGCAGTGGATCATCACGCAGACCTGGCCGGGCCGCAGTCCGAAGGCGGCGGCGGTCTCGGCGTCGTGGACCCGGTCGACGGCCTGCACCTCCAGGAAGTGGTTGGCCGAGCCGAGGCTGCCGACCTGCTGCAGCCCGCGTTCGACGGCCCGGGTGCTCACCTCGCCGGGGGCCGCGCCGGCCAGCACACCGCAGTCCTCGCAGCGTTCCAGGTCGCGGGGCACGCCGTGGCCGTGCTCGACGGCGTAGCGGGCGCCTCCGAGCAGCAGTTCGTCCAGTTCCTCCGGCCCGGACAGCCGCCACAGTCCGCCCCGGCCCAGGCCGCGCGGGACGGTGTGGTCCAGCAGGTCCATCAGTCGGCCGATCCGGTCCGGGTCGAGTTCGTCCCGGCCGACGCCGGCCGCCAGCAGCCGGACCCCGCAGGAGATGTCGAAGCCCACCCCGCCGGGCGAGACCACCCCGCCCCGTTCGACGTCGGTGGCGGCGACCCCGCCGATCGGGAAGCCGTAGCCCCAGTGCACGTCGGGCATCGCGAAGGAGGCGCGGACGATCCCGGGCAGCGTCGCCACGTTCGCCACCTGTTCCAGCGCCTTGTCCCCGGCGGCCTGCGGCAGCAGCGCGCCGTTCGCGAACACCACGCCGGGCACCCGCATCGGCGGGCGCGGCTCGATCCGCCAGCGGTTGCGGCCCGCCTCGGCCAGTGCGATCTCCACCTCGCTCACCCCGCTCCCGCAGGTCCGGTCCGCCGTGCCCGGGCCGGCGCTCAGACGTCCACGGTGACCCGGCAGGTCCAGCCGTCCGGCCCGGCACTCAGGTCCAGGTCGTGCAGTGACACGGCCTTCGGCACCGCGCCGACCAGCGCGGCCGTCGCGGCATCGGCCATCCGGAAGCGGACCGCCACCCGACGGGCGCCGTCCAGGCCCTCGATCGGTCCGATCGCGACGGCGACGGGCAGTTCGCCGTCGACGTCCATCCGGTAGACGACCTCCTCCAGGACACCCGCGAGCAGGTCCGGGTCACTCACGGCGAGGACGGTGCAGCCACGCTCGCCGACGACCCGCGCGCCGGAGAGGTCCACGAAGCTCCCGACCACGCCGTGCACCAGCTCGCCGATGCACCCCTCGGCCGTCGGCGCCCAGGCCTCCACCCGCAGGTCAGCCGTGTGCGGCACACTCCGGTGGCCACTGGCCGACTGGCCCGCAGGCTCGCCTCCGTCCACGAGCAACGCCTCCCACACCCGTTGCCGTCTTTCTCCTCCAGCGTCATCCCGCGGGCCGCCCGGCGGCAAGTGCGGGTCGCGGCTCGGGTCTCCTCGTCACCGGCCCCACCGCCAACCGCGCCTCGGCACTACTCAGGCGGCCCTTGAGTACGCCCGCTCATGCACTCCGGCCGGCCGCTTCCTACCGTGATGCGCATGGACACGAACGCGGCTCCCAGCCAGCCCCGGCCCTCCGCCAGCCCGCACTGGGCCACCATCTGCGGGATCGTGCTCGCGCTCCTCACCGCCTTGGCCGTCCTCGGAGCCATGGCGCTGGCCGAGTTCGAGGACTCCCTGACCCAGCACGGGTACGTCAAAGGCCCCGGAACCGTGGTCGAGCCCCTGCGCGCCGGCGGGACCGCCCGCTACGACGACGGCCTGCGGATCACCGTGAGCCCGCCCCACCGGGAACCCGACAACAGCTACAGCTTCACCATCACCTACGACAACGGCACGGGCCAGGAACTGCGCCCGGGCGGGACGTCCCCCGACACCGGCCTCGGCACGACCGGTGGCTCCGCCCCCGTCGTGGTCCGCGCGGGGAAGGCCATGGACTCCGGCGCCCCATCCCCCACCCCCACCTCCGGTGCCGGCTCCGCTCCCGCCCCTGCTCCCGGTATGACCTTCCTGGACCGGGCCGAGTCCGTCACCGCCCTCACCCCGCCCCTCGGCACGGAGCAGAAGCGCACCGTGCCGGTACGGGTGAAGCCCGACAGGGAAGGAGGCCCGGTCACACTGGAGGTCGCCCCGAAGTCGCCCGGATACCGCGACACCGCGTACTGGCAGTTCGACCTCGGCTGACCAGCCGGCCCACGTGCGGGTGCCGCGCCTGCCGACCCGATGTCCGTCGGTCGGACCCAGCACTGCCGGGTGCGTTGCGGGGGTGCGCCCCCGGGAAGCACCACGGTGAGCGGCTGACGGTCAGGTCTTGCGCAAGAACTCGGGCACGTGCGAGAGCTCGTCGACCGGATGCTCGGCCCGACGCCTCAGAAGGGTCACGGTTCTGATGGGACTGGCGCCCACATCCGCTGAGAAGGCCATCACAATCTTTCTCCAGCAGCACCCCTTCGGTGCCGCCGGCCCGAACCCGAGCGGCTTCCTCGGTGGGCTGCTCGTCCAGGTCACTGCGGGGATCATTTTCATGGCCATCGCCTACCTGGTCGCGCACGTCCCGTCGGTCTGGCACTGACCACTCTCCCCCGGGGTCGGCGCCTCAGCAGTCACCAACGGGGGCAGGAGTGGGATCTCAACATCACCTTCGACCGATGACACCCCTCGCGCGGCAGGCAGTACGGACGGCGGCTGCCCGCCGTGGACGGGCCCATTGGACTGGGCAAGTCCACCGCCGTCGACTCCACCACCCGCGAACTTCGGCTCTGCCAGCAGGCCGCCCCCGTGCTCGAACGGCTCGGCTACCGGCTCCACCCCTGGACACCACCCGCCTCACCCCGGCCAGACCGCACGGTCCACCTTGGAAAGGTCCCACCCGGGACGGTCAACACTAAAATGCTGTACGGGAGTCAGAAAGAACGCGAGCACAACCAGCGACACCAGCGCTGCCACCGCCAGCCGCCCCGCCTTCGATGGTGGACGTCCACGTCATCCTGCGCCCCGGACGGCCTGACTACCCCGGCTGGCCTGACTACCCCGGCTGGCCGCCTGTGTGACGGCCCTGGCGTACCCGTGCTCGCCCTCTGGCCCCTTGCTGGCCCCCACGGGTCATGGCCCGCCTCTAACTCGGCCGCTCCGCCGTCTACGACCTGCTCCGCACCCGGCAGCTCGCCTCCATCACCCTCGGCCGCGCCCACCGCATCCCCACCCACGCGCTCACCGACTTCATCCGCACCCGACTTGAACAGGACGCCGCCTGATGACCACACCCCGCGACACCCCCGCCTCCCGCTGAATCCACGCCAACGGCGACGGCACCGTCTACCAGCGCAGGGCCGGCCGCTGGGAAGCCGCCGGCTACGTCCTCGCGCCCGGCGACACCAGCAAGCGCATCCGCGTCTACGGCATCACCCGCAAGGAAGCCCTCGCCAAACTCATACAGAGAAGATCGCCCACCAGCAACCGCGGCGTCCCCATGGTCTCCGCAGGGCAGCGTCGCGGCATACCTGACGTACTGGCTGGAGCACATCGCCATCCACCAGCTCCGCGAGACCACCCACACCCGCTACACCGCCTGAACGAACCGCTACCTCATCCCCGGCCTCGGCAAGAAGAAGCTCGCCAAGCTCACCGCCAAGGACGTGCGCACCTGGCTCAACCAGCTCCGCACCACCTGCCAGTGCTGTGCACGCGGCCTCGACACCGCCCGGGCCCAGCCCCGCTGCTGCGCGATCGGCACGTGCTGCGGCAGGCGGCTCTCCCCGCTGACCCTCGCCTACATCCACTCGGTACTCAAGTCCGCCTTGGAGCATGCCGCCCGGGAGGAAGAGATCCCGCGCAACGTTGCCCGCAACGTTCGCACCGGCACGCCGCGGCCCCGCCGCTTCGAACCCCTCACCGCCAATGAGGCCCGCACCTTCCTCACCGCCGTGCAGGGTCACCGCCTTCAGGCCCTGTTTGAGCTCGGCCTGCGCACCGATCTCCGCAAGGGCGAACTCCTCGGCCTGCGCCGGGAAGACCTCGGCCTCGACGCCGACACCGCCAGCATCCGCCGCACCCTCCAGCGCACTCGCACCGGCGGCCTCACCACCCTGCCGACCAAGACCATCAGTTCGGAACGCCGCATCGTCCTCCCGGCCAACCTGCATCACCTCGCTCCGCGCGCACCGCGACCGGCAGGCCTGCGAGAAGCAGCAGGCCGGTGAAGAGTGGGTGGACAACGGCCTCGTCTTCACACGCCCGGACGGCCACCCCATCGAACCCGCCACCCTCACCCGCCACTTCAACGCGCTCCTCCGCCGCTCCCGCCTGCGGGCGATCCGGTTCCACGACCTGAGGCACTCGACCGCGACCCTCCTCCTGGAACAGGGCGTCGAACTGGTCGTCATCAAGGAGCTGTTGGGTCACGCCCACCTCGGCGTGACCGCGACGGTGTACGCCCACGTCCGCCTCCGCCTCCAGCGAGACGCGGTCGACCTCCTCGGCCGTACTCTCGGCAAGGCCTCCGGGGCTGCCACCGACCCCGACCACGGCGACGACCCACCGCTTTATGCAGAACCAGTCCGCTGACATTGCCATCAACTACTGCCGTCACCCCACGCAGAAGCCCCGCCGATCCCGGCGGGGCTTCGCGTATGCCATCACATGCTCGGCCTTGATCGAGACCGAACTGATTCAGCCCTGGCTACCGCTCCCAGTGACCCAATCAACTAGCTTCTCGAACTCGGCTCCCAACCAGTCGGCACGCACGTCGGACAAGTACTTCTCACAGGGAGAAGGGTCGACCTCATAGTCAATAGTCGACACTTGAACCTCACCTGAATTCCAGACTGTTAGATAGAAGCCCCTCCCGTTTTTCTCGACATAGACCCCAAAGGACTTCTTCTCCGCGCGCTCCGAGGAGTCAAACACCTCAAGCGTAAATCCCGCCCCTTCAAGCCGAGGGCCACCGTCATGGATTCGCGCTCTTAGCACTTCAGGTAGAGGTTCGTTCATTTTCTTCCTACAATCCTGAGGTTCTCAAATGAAGGCATTTCCGGCGCCGGGAGGCCGCGCTTGGCATTGAGTTTCGAGTAAATCGGATGCTGCGGTCCGGGTATCTGAGCCCACCCGGGTTCACCAGCCGGCTTCAGGCAGGAACACGGCACATCGAACTCCACGTAGATCGACCCTGGCGCAGCCTGCTTCCGGTAGGCATCGGCGTTAGCGGGATGCGCTACGTACGTTGAAGTGTTGCCACTTCCCGCTTGCACCTTTCCCGTGTCAAGCATTGCCTGATGCTCGTCTTCTGACATCCATCGACCCACGGTGCAGTTGCTGTTGTGAACGAGTACCGGAGTCTTACCTGCCAGCACATAGTACGTGTGGAGGTCAGCGATTGTGAGGTCGTAGGCAACCCGGGGAGCGGTGTCGTAGTTCCTTACTGCCAGGACGGTGGGAGTGCGGCCGTCTACGGTACGGACGGTGTCGCCGGGGGTGAGTTCGGCGGCGTTGGTCCACTGGCGGGTGGTCTCGTCCCAGAACGGGTGGTGCTGGGTGCTGGTGAGAGTCTCTACCGTTCCGGGACTGCCGTTGGAGTCGTTGACCTGCAACTGCAGGTCGGTGAAGTGCTCGTCGTCCGGCGTCCGGATGGTGCGGATGACCGACTTGTTCTCGGTTTCTCCCGTTGTCGGGTCGGTAGCCTGGACCTGGTCCCCGAGCTGGAGGGATTCGATCGTCTGGGTCGTACCGTCAGCCAAGAGAACACGTGTGCCCGGCGGGAAGCTGTGCGTCGCACCCGCCTGGGCGGGATCGCACGAGAGGATCGACAAGGCGTCGGAAGCCTGGTCGGCTACGTTTTGGGCCTTGTCCGCCGCCAGGGCGGCTTTCCCTGCCTTTCCGGCCATCGCGAAGAGACGCTCACCGGGGATGGCGCCCGCGAGGCTCTGGGCCGCACTCATGTAGTGGCCGTCGTAGGCGTCCATGACGGCAGAACCGATAGCCCCGACGCCGCCCAATCCAGGGATGAACTGGACCGAGTCGAAGATTTCGCGGATGGCGGACTTGGTCGTTCCGCCGTGATAGATGATGTAGACGTGTGGGCTTACGACGTTGGGGTGTTCCTTGCTCCCGCTCCAGTGGTTCCAGTAGTTCTCGGTCCAGGTCCCGTCACTCTCGAGCTTGAACGTCTCGTTGGTGACGTTGCCCTTGTCGTCGTAACAGGTACCGAATCCACCGCAGACTCCCTCGGGACGCAGTCCGCTCGGGTCGCTGAGGTTGACGGGGTTGTTGTTGCCGTAGGCGTAGCCGTTGATCTGTTGCGGGTCGGTGAGGTCGAGGACGGGGTCGACGGAGATGAAGCGTCCGTTGGCCGCGTCGTACTCGCGGGCTCCGAGGTGGGTTAGGCCGGTGGTGGCGTCGTTGGTGCCGCCGACAAAGCCTCGTTCGGTGGGCCAGGAGGCCGGCTTTTTGCCCCGAGGGGTGCCGAAGGCCGTGGTGTCGCCTCGGGTGTACGCCAGGTTGTCGGCGCTGATGGTGAGTTGGGCGGTTCCCTGCTGGTCGTTGATGAGGTAGTTGAGGGTTCCGTCGGAGGCCTTGACGACGGTGGCGTTGGCGACGGCGATGTAGCGGGTGCCGGTGACCTTGTTGGCGGTCTTGTCGAGCTTGAGTTCCTGGCCGTCGAGGTAGAGGGTCACCGAGTCGGGTTCACGGCGCAGGAGGCGGTTGCCGTTGGCGTCGTAGAGGAAGGTCGTGCTCTTGCCCGCGGTGGTGGACTTGGCGAGGTGGCCCTCGGTGTCCCATTCGAGGGTCTGGTCGCCGTCGGCGGTGACGCGGCGGACGGTGTTGCCGGCTCCGTCGTAGGTGAAGGTGTCGGTCCGGGCGCCGGTGCCGGTGATGTCGACACGGCTGAGTGCGTGGGGTCGGGTGCCTCCGGGGGCGGGGTAGGTGGAGGTGCGCTGGGTCTGGTCGCTCGGCGGGTTCTCGGGGACCTGGGTGAGTTGGCTCCAGGGCATCCAGGTGCCGGTGGAGTAGGCCCGCTTGGTGTAGTTGAGCGTTCCCCCGGCGACCGTGACGAGCTTCAGGTCCCCGCCTGAGCTGACGACCGACGCCGACAGCGGCTGGCTGAGCTGGCCGACGACCTGGCTGACGTTGCCCCAGCCCGCCCAGACGCCGTCGGGCCTGCGGATGGTATGCCAGATGCCTCCACCGGCGATGACGGCGACTTCGAGGCCGGCGCCGGTCGCGGTGGCGGTGACGCCGGTGGGCGTGATGAGAGCGCCGGTGGCGCCGTAGACGTTGCCCCACTTCTGCCAGACACCATTGCCGAAGCGGATGGTGTGCCAGATGCTGTCACCCGCGACCACGATGACCTCGAGGCCGGAACCGGTGGCCGCACTGGCGACACGAGTGGCTCCGGTGAGGCTGCCGGTCTCGCCGTAGACGTTGCCCCAGCCCGCCCAGACGCCGTCGGGCCTGCGCAGAGTGTGCTTGAGCACGCCGTCGGACAGGGCGAGGACCTCCAGGCCGGAGGCGGTGGCGGACAGGGAGAGCTGGCTGGGGTTGGCGATGGGGCCCACCACGCTGGTGACGTCGCCCCACCCTCCCCACTTGCCGTCTGCGCCGCGTAGGGTGTGCCAGACCCGGCCGCCGGCGATGGCCATGATCTGCAGGGTGTTGTCGGCCCAGGTCGCCGCGACGAAGTCGACGGGGGCGGGCAGTGGCCCTGCCTGGGTCTTGTGCAGGTTCTCGAAGTTGGCCCAGGTGCCGTCGGCACGCTGCTGAGAGAGGTAGACCTGGCCGTCCGCAACCGCGACGGCGCTGGTCTGGCCGTCACCGGCGATGGCGACGGAGGTCACCTTGCCGGTGTCCATCAATGGGCCGGGGGCGGCGCCGAAGGTGCGGTTGGTGGCTTGGGTGCGGTTGCCGGCCGCGTCGTAGGTGTAGCTGCTCCAGTACGGATCCACTCCGCCGACGTGGGGGTCGCTGGTCGCGGACGGCTCGACGGCACAGTTGTCGGTCGCCGACCAGGCGTTGGTCAGGCGCTGGGCGAAGTCGTACGTGTAGCACTGGGTGTCCGTGACGGTGGCGTTGTCGCGGTCGTCGCGGACCCGGGTGATGTTGCCGACCGGGTTGTAGGTGTAGGTCTTCTTGTTGAGGGTCTGCGGTCCGCTCTTCTCCCGATCGGTCTGGACCAGCGCGAGGCGCTGGGTCGCGTCCTCGTAGAGGTAGGTCTGAACGGCACCGGATCCAAATCGGCCGATGGTGCTCTGCTCGAGCTGGCCGAACGGTGAGTACGAGTTGCCCCGGGAGTAGACCTGGTAGCCGCCGTCGCTGACCGTGGTGGGCAGGCCCAGCAAGGTGTAGTTGCGGTGGATTGTCTCCTGCGGGAGTCCTCCGCCGGCCGGGTAGGTCGTGGTGTCGACCAGACCGGTGTCGGGTGTGTAGGTCTGGGCCGCGGTGTAGGTACCGGCGAGGAGCCCTTCGCTGTCCGGGACAGTGACGGTGTTGCCCGTGGGCCGCGCCGCACTGTCGAATCCGGTGACGGCGGTCGTGTAGGCCTTGCCGTTCTCCCAGCGGGTGCTGCCAGTGGCCATGCCATTGCTGCCGGGCAGGCTGTCGTAGGCCCACTCGGCCAGCTTCGGGCCCGCCGCGGAACCGTCGAACATCGCCGTCTTGCGGCCGAGGATGTCGTAGGTGTAGGCGAGCGTCTTGCCCCGGCCGTCGGTGACGGTGGCGAGGGTGCCATCGGGGTTGAAGGCGCTGGTGGTGGTGCCCTTGTCCGGGTCGACGGCCTTGGTCTGGCGACCGAGCAGGTCGTACTCCCAGGTCCACGCATTGCCGGCGGCGTCGGTAAACCGGGTGAGCTTACCGGCCGGGTTATAGGTGTACTTCAGGGTCTCGTACGCTGACGCGGCGGCGTCGAAGTCCGGGCTTCCGCTCTTGTAGTGCCTCACCTCGGAGGTCCGACCGTGGGCATCGGTGATCGTGAGTGTGGGGGTGCCGCCCTTGGGCGGGGTGGTCGCACCCCAGTTCACGCCGTAGCGTGTGGTGGCACGCCACTTCTCCACGTTCAGGGACTTGAAGATGCTGGCGGTCGGTCGGTCGAGGCCGTCGAACTCGGTCTCGGTCTGGGACGGGACCTTGTTGTCCAGACCGATCCACAGCGCCGCTTCCGGCACCCCGGTCGTGTAGTAGGCAGCGTTGGCGCGGTAGACCCGGCCGTGGCTGTCATAGAAGCTGTCGGTGATGGTGCGGCCGCCGTTGTGGGCGGTGCTGCCGCCGTGGGCCTCCTCCTGGACCTGACGCGGGCGGAGCAGGCCGTCGTACAGGGCGATGCTGGTGCGGTAGTCGCCGCCTCCCAGCAGGGTCCTGGTCGTGACGGCGGGCTGCTTGCCCGGCTCGATGGTGTACGCGTACGTGGCGTTGGGCGAAGCGTTCTTGTCCCGGCCCGGGTTCCACACGGCCGTGGTGCGGCCCATGGCGTCGTAGTCGACGTAGGTAGTGCGGTTGTTGGCGTCGACGACCTTCATCGGGAGGGCCCGTAGGCCGTCGTAGGTGGTGGTGGTCGTGAACTGCTTGGGGTTGGTGGACTGGACGACGGTGGCCTGGGAGCCGCTCGCCGGGGTGTAGGACGTCGTGGTCTCCGCGTTGTTGACGTCCTTGACGGAGATGGCACGCCCGTACTGGTCATAGGCAGTGGTGCTGACCGTCACGTAGTGCGGAGTGGTGCCGTCGTAGCGGTCCAGGGCCTCCGTCGCGGTGGCGTAGCCCCTGCCCGGTTCCGGAGCGGACCCGAGCGGCTTGCCGTCGTAGACCGTCCTGGCTTCGCTCGTGACGGTCACCGGTGTGGCGTTGGCCGAGCAGAGCGTGCTGGTGGTCTGGACGGACTGCGGGTAGGAGATCAGCCAGTTGACGGTGTCCGGGGTGACGTAAGCGGTGCGGGTGCACTGCTCGTCACCGGTGACGTTCGTGTCACCTTCGTCGGAGACCGCCGTGGTCTGGCCGTAGCCGTCGAAGGTGCGGCTCTCACGGAGCGTGCGGGCCGTGCTGCCGTCCGGCTGGAACGCGTTGGTGGTCACGCTCTCGGTGCGGACCATCGTGGCGGTTACCGGGGGCAGGGCGGCGGCCTCGGAACGGCCGGTTTCGCCCGGCGGGGTCGCGGTGGGCTTGCCGTCCTTGCTCGGCAGGGCCTTCACCGCGCGGCTCGCGGTGCTCCGGAGCCAGGGGGTGTTGACCGTGCTGGTGAGGGGCTTGCCGCCGTCCTGGTCGTAGACGGTGCTCTCGCGGCCGAAGCCGGCGAGTTCATTGCTGTCCTTTACGCCCTGGAGGAGGTTGACCGGCCTCGGCTGGCCGTTGGCGAGGGTGTCGCCGTCCATGCCGCGGAAATAGACGGTCTCGGTCAGGCTCTTGCCGGAGTCCCCGACGCGGGTGCGGACCCGCTGGTAGCCGCGGAAGTCGTTCCAGGTGCGCTGCTTGTCCGGGGTGAACTCGGAGTTGTCGCGCCGCCAGGCCGCCCCGTCGAGGTACTCGTAGGCGGTGACCTTGTCGGGGGAACCGGATCCGGCCACCATGTCGTGTTCGGTGACCTTCTCGACAAGGTACTTGTGGAACCAGTCGAGGACCGGGTCCACCGCGCCGTCGGGAGTCCACCAGGTCGGGTAGCAGCGCCTGGTGTTGCTGTCCGGAGCGGGCAGGGCTCCCGCGACGCAATCGATGTCGGTGTACTTGACGTCGGTGTTGGAGCCAGTCTCGGAGGTGATCCGGTTGACGCGGTACCGGTTCATCGGCGGGCGGCCCTCGGCGGAGTCGACCCGGTTGGGACGCAGGTCCCCGCCGAACGTCACCGGCTGGAGAGTCAGCTGGGTGGCGCCAGCCTTGGCGGTGCGGGTGATGGACTGCAGCCACAGGGCCCGGCCACCGCTGTCACCGGTGGCGGGGAAGTACTGGTCCAGGCTCCAGGCGTCGATGTCCCGGTAGCTGCCGTTGCTCTGCAGGGCCTGCGTGCTGATGCCCGTGAGCCGCCTCTTGGACCAGAAGGTCGGGGCGCCGTTGCGGCAGTCCTGGTCCTTGTCGCAGGACTGGTCGACCGGGGTGTCGTACCAGTTGGCGGCATTGGCCTTGGTGAAGGAGCAGTCGGTCGCCACGCACCGGTCGGTGGTGGAGAAGGTCACCTTGCCCGCGGGAGAGGCACCGTAGACCTGGCCGGCCCGGTGGCCGTACTCGATGCGGTTGAGCGTGACGGCACGGGTGTAGAGCGCATCGGCCTTGGGAGTTCCGGTGGCGGCACTGATGTTCTTGGCGTAGGCGTTCTTCTCCTGGTCGTAGAAGTACGCGATCGCGTTGCCGTGCGGGTCGACGGTGTAGTCCAGCTGCCAGCGCCACGCGCGGTCACGCGAGGAGTCCTTGAACGCCGGGGCGTAGCCGGGTTCGCCGGGCTGGTTGCCGAACACAGGCACGGTCAGGGCCGAGCCGGTCTCGGGCTTGCCGGTACTCCAGCCGGGCAGGCGGTTCTTGCCGAAGAGGTACTGGGTGCCGTCGGTCGTGGTGACCTTCCAGTACTCGTTGTCGGTGTCGCCGTTGGCGGTGTCCGTCGCGGTGCCGTTGAGCTTCTCCACGCGCGAGCCGTCGTCGTTGGACAGCTTCCACGTGCCCGTGGCGTCGTCACGCACCAGCGCGGAGCTGCTGCCGTTGAGCGAGACCGTCGCGTTGTCGGACTTCCAGCACAGGTCACCACCCGTGGCCGGAGCGTTGCTGCCCGAACCCTTGTCACCCGCGCAAGCGGTGTAGCTGCGCTCGATGAAGCCCGGGTTGTAGTCCCAGCCGTCGCCGATCCAGGAGGACTGGTTGTTCGTCGATGCGGTGCGCCCGTCGATGGCCGCGGACGAGTAGCCGAGGGCGACCTTGGGGGACAGGTCGCCGGGCACCGGAGGCACCTGGATCGGGTAGGACCAGTTGAAGGAACCGGTGTTGCCGCTCACCGACCACGTACCGGATGCCGCCAGCGACGTCGCCTTGTAGTCGCCCTCCGGCCCCGATGCCCCAGCGGTGGCGGCCAGCACCGTGGCGCCGGCGAGCGACGTGCTCGCCGCTTGGACGAACGACGACTTGACGACGCCGTCGGAGGAAGCCTGACCGACGGGTGTGGCCACCGCGACGTCTACCGTCAGTGTCCCGGCCTTGGTGTCGTTCGAAGTGGCCAGTGGCGTGGCTGTACGGCACTGCGGCTGGTCCGGCGTGGTCAGCGCGCACGCGGGCAGCTGGACGAAGGTCAGCCGGGAGCCCCAGTCGGCCCCGAACGACTCACGGAAGGCCTTGTAGTCCAGCTGGACCCGGGCCTTGTCCGGCGTGGCGCTGCCCGCCACCGGCTCCAGGTTGACCAGGACACCGTCAAGACCCACGGTGGCCGCAGCGGCGCGGTCCGACAGACCCACCCGGACCTTCGACTGCCCGCCCGCTGCCGGATCGTGCCCGACGGAGGTGACGCTCACCGGCAGGCCCGGCGCCTTCGCCTGGGGGACCGACTTTTGCGTCGGAGCCGCCGGAAGGTCGAGCTCGGCCTTCCCCGGCTTGGGCCAGGCCGCGGCCGGCGGCGCGGTCGGGGGCTGGCCCGCCTTCGGGTCACGGCGTTCCGGCTCCACCTTGGAGAGCGGGACGGACTCGGTGTGCTGGACGGGCGGCAACTTGAACTCGTCGCCGGCCGCTACCGCGACGGCCGGAATCTGTAGGGCGGCGGCTATCAGAGCCGTCACGGCCATGGGCGCGACTTTACGGAGCACAGGGCGTGTTATTGCCTCGGACCGACGCGTTCGCGGTCCGGGCGAGGCGCCCGTGTCGGATGGATACATCCGTATCTTTCCTCTTGGTCGTGTTGTGCGGGTGCGATCACACCCGGCGGGACGCTACCAAGAGCCGCCGACGGGACGTCCCTGATTGTTCGCCAACCACTCTTCCTACAGGGCCATTTATCTCTCTTTTATAACTCCTTCACATCGAGGGCGGCAGCCCTCGGGGCAGACATCACGTCACAAAGAAGTGATTTTTCCGCCTTTCTCCCACCATCAGGCCGAACCTTCGCGCGCTGTGATCACAATGTGGCATCCGATTCGCCCTCCCATCCGGACAAAGACCTCCGCATCCGATCGGACCGTCACTGCCGGCTTGCATGATGGGGACGTCTGCGAACCGCACAGAAAGTGAAGGGGATGCACCGTCACAACGCCCACCGAATAGGGCGAACCACCCGGAGAACGGCAACCGCGCTGATCGCGGCCGCCGCCGTGAGCATCGCCGTACTGGGCCATGTCCCCGTCTATGCCGACACGGGAAGTCCTTCCGCCCCTCCTCAGGCCGACACCCCCGAACGGTCCGCTGTTCTGAAGGCCCGCCAAAGCGGCAAGCCCGTCGAGATCACCGAACGACAGGACGAGACGACCGACCTCGTCGCCAACCCCGACGGCAGCTTCACCCAACGCCGGCACGCGCGGCCGGTCCGTGCCAGGGTCGGCGGGCAGTGGCAGCCGGCCGATGCCACTCTCGAGCGCCGTCCCGACGGGACCATCACTCCGAAGGCCTCCGTCTTCCCCATGACCTTCTCCCCCGGCGGGAACACTCCGCTGGCGGCCATGCAGAAGGACGGCAAGTCCCTGGCCATCACGTGGCCGACGCCGCTGCCGCAGCCCGAGTTGAACGGCAGCACGGCCCTGTACCGCGACGTGCTGCCCGGGGTGGACCTGAAGATCCTCGCCGAGGCCGACGGTTTCTCCCACCAGCTGGTCGTCAGGACCCGCCAGGCCGCCGAGGATCCACGCCTGGCCCAGGTCACCTACGGCCTCAAGACCGCGGGCATTACCCTCAGTTCGGGTCAGGACGGCCGAATCGCCGCGACCGACGGCTCCGGCGGCACGGTCTTCACGGCGCAGGCCCCACGGATGTGGGATTCCCACGCCCCGGCCGCAACTGCCCAGCAGCCCGCCACGACCGCGCCCTTGCCGGTGGCCAAGAACGCGCCGGCAGCGGCCGCGCAGTCCGCCGACAGCACCCCGCCGTCGACCCCGGCCGCGCCCGGTGCCACCGAGCACGCGCCGAAGGCGATGGCCACCGAGATCACCTCGGACACGCTGCGGCTGACCCCGGACGCCGAGCTGCTGCACGGCGCGGACACCGTCTTCCCGGTCGTCATCGACCCGACGTTCACCGACGGCTGGCGCAACCGCTGGGCGGTCATCTACTCCGCCACGCCGGGCGCCGCCTACCCGGACGGGAACGGCTGGAACTCGGACAATCCGGCGGACGAGCCGCGCGTCGGCTACAACGGCAGCGGCAACACCCGCTCCTACTTCGAGATGAACACCCACGGCCTGGCCGGCGCCACCATCATGTCGGCGACCTTCCACGTCGAGGAGACCCACTCCTGGGGCTGCGACCCGGCCGCGGCAGGCAACACCGAACTCTGGGCGACTGGCCCCATCAACACCACAACGCCGACCTGGAACAACCAGGCCTCCTGGATCTGGCAACTGGACGCCAAGGCCTTCGCCCACGGCAACCCCACCTACTGCCCCGGCGTCCAGGGCGTGGACTTCAGCACCGAGAACCTGCGCGCCGTCGTCCAGGGCGCCGCCGACCGGGGCGACGACAGCGTCGCCTTCGGCCTGCGCACCCCGGACAATTACCTCGGCAACAAGAACAGCTACAAGCGGTTCAAGAACAACCCCTGGCTCGAGGTCACCTACAACCGGCCCCCGGTCCTCCATGACTACGCGGCGTGGGAGAGCCAGTGGACACCGGGCAGCAGCAGCAACGTCAACGTGCCGTGCATCAGCGACCCTGCGGCCTGGCCCACCGTCGGGCGCAACGACGTCGTCCTGACCGCCAGGATCTCCGACCCGGACAGCGACGTCGCCCTGAGCGCCAAGTTCGAGGCCTGGGACCACAACACCGGGCAGTTCTTCCCGCCGGTCTGGGCGAGCGCCCCCAACGGCTCCTGGGCCATCACGAGACTCGGCGCCGACAGCCTGCGTGACGGCGGCCGCTACAAGTGGCACGTCCAGGCCGAGGACGGCATCACCGGCTCAGGCTTCGGCCGTGACTGCGGCTTCAACGTCGACCGCACAGCACCGTCCAAGCCGACCGTCACCTCAGCCGACGGCCACAGCATCGACACCGAGGACGTACCCGCCCGCAACCCGCGCACGGTCAAGTTCGCCTCCAGTGACCAGTTCGGCCTGAAGGGGTTCTGCTACTCCCTCAACAAGCCCCTGCCCGTGGTCAACCAGGGCTGCGGCGGAACGTGGGTGGACGCCGGCCCGGACGGGACCGCGACCGTCACGATCACGCCCACCATGTATCCGACCAACCGGCTCACCGTCCAGGCCACGGACAAGGCCGGCAACCTCTCCCCCTACGACGGTTCGGACGGCGGCCCCAACTCCAGCACCAGGCTGATCACGACCGCGTTCCCCACCTTCGTCCACGACAGCACCGATCCGGCACTCGTCCGCGACCGTCCCGGCGACCTGACCGGTGACGGCCACGCCGACCTGGTGGCAGCTACCAGCACCGGCGAACTCGTCCTCTACTCGGGCCGCGGAGACGGCACCTTCGACCTGCCTCGGACCACCGCCAACCCGGGGTGGTCCGGCGCCCTGATCACCCACCGGGGCAACTTCACCACCCAGAACCCGGGCCAGACCGAGGACGGCTACGAGGACTTCCTCGTCAAGCAGGGCACCCGGCTCTACCTCTACCCCGGCAACGGCATGGGCGCCCCCGACGAGTCCCGGCGTGCCGAACTGGCCCACCCCAGCGGCGGCGACTGGTCCGCCACCAACCAGATCCTCGCGGTCGGCGACCTCGACAACCGTCCGGGAAACGACCTGGTCACCAAGGACGGCGATGCCCTCGTCCTCTACAGCGGTACAGCCGCAGGGCCCCTCGCCGGCGAACCCGACACCAACAGGCTGAAGCCCGGCACCGTCGTCTCCGCCTCCGGCTGGAGCGACTACGACGTCCTCGCCCCCGGCGACGTCAACGGTGACGGCATCCCCGACCTGCTCGCCCGACGCAACACCACCGACCCGAACGACGCCGAGTACGGGCGCGTCCGCCTCGTGCTCGGTGCCCGTAACGCCGACGGCCGCGGCTACCAGGCCGCCGCCCCCGCCACCGGCACGGTCTACGCCACCGGCCTCGACCCCCAGCACCGGCCCCTGATCACCACGCCCGGCAACCTGCACGGCAGCGTCGCCGACAGCGGCAGGGGCTACCCCCTGTTCACCCCGACCCCGGGCCAGACCACCGGCGACGTCCTCGCGACCACTCCAGCCGACTCCGCCACCCCGGTGACCTACTACACCCCGGACGGAACCGCCCAGACCACCACCTGCCCCACCGGCTGCCTGCTGATGTACCCCGGCACGCCGACCGGGCTCGGACAACCGCGCCTGGCCGCCCAGGGCAACCTGCACACCGTCACCGCACTCGACGGCGGACAGACCCTGCGCAGCCCCGCCACCACCATGACCCGCGCCGCCAACGGCACGCTCGTCGCGGTCAAGGTCACCGCCGACGGCAACCTGTGGGCGACCAGCCAGACCGGCACCACGGGCGGCTTCCGCAACTGGTACCAGCTCAGCAGCCAGGGCCTCCACACCGGCGACCCCGCACCGATCCTGTCGCCGGCCGCCGGCGGCACCGTCCACGTCTTCGCCCGCACCCGCGCCGGACAGATCGTCGACTACGCCCAGGCCGGCCCCGACGCATCCTTCAGCCCCGCTACGGCAGTCGGCGGCTCCGCGCCGGTCTTCGCCCGTGACCCCGCCGTCACCCTCACCGCCAACGGCAGCATGACCGTCACCGCCATCGACACCGGCGGCGACCTGTGGGCGACCACGCAGACCGCGCCCGGCTCCGCCTTCGGCACCTGGTTCAAGGTCAGCGCCAGCGGCGGCCTCACCGGCCGCACCGCAGCCGTAACATCCCCCGCGGGAGGCGGCACCGTCAACCTGTTCGCCCGCACCACCAACGGCCACATCGGCTTCTTCGGCCAGGGCAGCCCCACCAGCGGATTCAGCCCGGGCGCCTACCTCGGCACCACCTCGCCCGCCTTCGCCGGGGACCCCAGCGTCACCACCGCCTCCAACGGCACCATGGTCGTGGCCGCCATCGACGTCAACGGCGACGTCTGGGCCATCGACCAGGCCGCACCCGGAACACCGTTCCGCGAGTGGTACAAGATCAGCCTCACCGGCGGCACCAACGGAGCCACCAGCATCGTCCTGTCCCCCGGAGCCGGCGGCACCGTCAACCTCGTCGCCCGCACCACCAACGGCCACATCGCCCTGTTCGGCCAAGGAAGTCCGACCAGCGGATTCAGCACCGGCGCCTACCTCGGCAACCCGAACATGATCTTCGCCGGCGACCCGCGCGTCATGCTCTTCGACAACGGCGCCATGATCGTCACCACCACCGACACCGCAGGCACCACCTGGGCCATCGACCAAGGCTCACCGGGAGAATCCTTCCGCTCCTGGTACCAGGTGTAATCACAAGGACAAGAAGATCAACAGGTCGACCGGCCTGGCGGAACACGCCAGGCCGGCCGACCTGTTGCCGTAGATGTCACCGGGGACATCGAAGCAGGCGTGGCGCATCGGCACCGCGGCCTTCGCAGCGCCCAACGGGTCGTGTGGCACCGTCAGCCGAATCCTCGGAGGCGTTCTCACAGGGGGCCGTCAGCGACAGCGCAGGCGGCGGCACAGTCGAACGCTGGTGGAGGGCGACCGGAAGGTCGTGGACGAGCGGCTCGGCTTGATCTGCCCGCAGTGCCCAGCGGCGTCCGATCCCGTCCTTGAGCGCCTGAAGGCCGGTGGGCTCGTCCGGCTGCGGGACGGAGATCCACGGCTCGTCGTGCCGGGTGGTCACCCGCTGCCCGTGAAGGGCCGTGGCCGACCAGGCCGCTCAGCCCGTTACGGTGGCCAGTCCGGCGGTTCCGACATGTGCAGACGTGTGCGGAAGTTGTGGCATGCGGTCAGCAGGCGCCACTCTCATCCGGCGCCGTCCTCGCCGAGCTCGGCTCGAGCTGGGCGAGGACGGGGGGTCCCCGTGGAGGTGGTCGCCGGGGCCGGGTGGCCTACCAGTGCTCGTGGCGGTCGCAGCGCATGTCGTGCTTGTCGTGCTTGTCGTGCTTGTGGTGCTTGTGGTGCTTGATCTCGGTGGGATCGGTGGCGGTGTGGATGGTGGTGTCCCCGCCCCCGGTGACGGTCGCGCTGTTGGTGACCTCGTCGTCGGCCTTGCAGGAGACATCGACCTGCAGCGTGATGGGCGGGTAGCTGCCCCCGGCGGGAAGGGCATCACTGCGGGTGCAGGTGAGGGTATCGCGGTCGCAGGTCCAGCCCGTGCCGCTGATGCTGTCGGCTTTGAGTCCCGCGGGGAGGGTATCGGTGACGGTGACGGTGGTGCCGTCGGTTGCGCCGGGTCCGGTGTTGCCGACGGTGATGGTGTACTCGCCGTCCCGGCCTTGGACGAACTTGCCGGTGTGGGTCTTGGTGATGGTCAAGGACGGGGTGACCACCGTGTAGGAGATGATCACCTGACCGTTCTGGTTCGCCGTCCCGATCGTCGAGGCCGTATAGGCCGTCCCGGCGCCCGTCGGAGTGGCGAAGCTGCTGCCTCCGCCACCACCCGCGCGGCCGAAACCGCTGCTGCCGGGGGTGGCGGAGCCGCCTCCGCCGCCACCGAAGTACCCTCCGCCACCGCCTCCTCCGGCCCCGGCGGCCACACAGTTGCCGCCGGTGTTGTTGCCGCCGGCGCCGCCGGCGCCGACCGTGGTGCCGGTGAAGCCGCTCCCCGGGTCACCGGCGGCCGGCGTGCAGCCTCCCGTGGGGGTGGCCGCCGCTCCGCCGGCGCCGCCCGTCGCGGTGCTGGTGCTGCCGCCCTGCCCGCCGGATCCCGGCAAACCACCGCTGTCGGACGCTCCGGTCGTACCGGCGGTGGCGTCCGGTGTGCCGCCGGCTCCCCCGTCTCCCCCCGCGACCGTGCCGGCGAAGGGGGCGCCGCCGTCGGCACCTCCGCCGCCGGCGACGACGAGGAGGTCGGTCCCGGTGCTGACGCTGGACGCCCCGCCCCCTCCGGAACCCCTCCGGAACTGGCCCGTGGGCTGGCTCGAGGTACCGCCCGCGCCGCCGCCATTGTATCCGCCGGTGCCGGTTCCGTTGCAGCCGGCGGTGCCGGTGCCACCGACGTTGACGGTGTAGATCGTCGGGGCGCTGGTGACCGGCAGTGTGGTGACGACGCGCGCCCCCGTCCCCCCGCTCCCGGTGAAGCCACAGGCGGTGCCGGTGTTGTCGGCGCCGCCCGCGCCGTCCGCGGTGATGGTGACGACCGCGTTCGCGGGGACGGTGAGGGTCTGCGGCGTCCCGGTGAAGCCGAAGGTGAACGACGGATCAGCCCCTCGCGCCTGCACCGGGGCGGTGGCCGGCGCGGCCCCCGTCTGTGCGGCGGTCGCGGGCGTCAGTCCGGCGCCGGACAGGACCACACACAGTCCCGTCACCACCCCCCGCCCGCCGCCACTGCTCACGAGTTCCGACGCCCCTGCGGGCTTGGCCTCGTCTCACCTCCACTCCGGAGGGCGGTTGTTGTAGGGCGTGATGTCTGATCACGATGTCTCCTGACGTCCTGGCTTGGGTGAAGCCTGTTTCCGCCGTGCGGCAACGCGGCAGGCCATAGCCGACCAATCACTTATTGTGATTTCATTTGTGCGATAAGTGATGGCACGTGGGGCCGTATGGCTGCAGGGTCCGACCTGGTGGCGCGTCATCCGGACCTCGGCTTGAGCGGGGCTCGGGCTCCCTCGAATGGCGGACGTCGGTCAGGGTGGTTCAGCTTGGCGCCGGCCCTTGGTGGAGTCCAGCCAAGGTACGGGCAAGAGGGGCCATGACACCCGGAGCTGAAGGGCGGTCGCGTGGCGTTCACCGAGGCGAGGAGCGTCCCCGAACCACCCCGTCCAACCCCGCCCGTGGAGTGACCAACGCGTCGCCCCAGGTCAGCTGTATCCGTTGCTTCTGCAGCCGATGATCCGGCTACCCGCCATGCCGGCATCACGAGCGACGGGCCCCGGTTCGCGTCCCGGAGCCGCGGGTCACACCGGCAGGCCCCAGCCGGGCCCGTCCTCGTCGCCGAGCCAGACCCGCTGCCCGTCGCCGGTGACGGTGATGCCGAAGTGCTCCAGGTGCGGTGCGCCTGCCGCCTGCCAGGCTTCGACGGCGTCCTCGACCTGATCCCACAGGGGCAGCGGGCCACATTGGGTGACGGCCCATCCGTCGTGGCCGTCAGGTCGGGTGTGGGCCTGGTAAACGAGCCGACCCCGCCACCATCACCACCTGGACCGGCAGCTGGGCCGACCGACTCGCCGCACCCTCCGCCGAACGCGTCTTTCCACGGTCCTCGCCTCGATGCCCGGGGTCGGACTCATGACCGCCGCATCTCCGACGCCGTCCTCGACGCGGCCTGCGAGGCCCTGCGGCTCAGCGCGGGGGAACGCCGCTACCTGCGCAGCCTCGCCCGGTCGACACGCGCCGCCGGGATCCGCCTTCCGGCCTAACGACGGCCGGACCTGCAAGCGGTGCTCGACTCGATGGCCCTCACACCCGCGTACCTGGTCGGCCCGGGCAGCGCGATCCTCGCCTGGAACCAGCTCGCCGCGGCACCTTCTTTAACTTCGGGCGCCTGCGCCTGGAGGAGCGCGTCGTCAGCCGACTGGTCGTCACCGACCTGCGGGTGCGCCGACTCTAGGTCGTCTGGGAGGCCAAGGTCCGGGAAACCGTCGGCCTGCTGCGCACCGAGGTCGGCAGGCGGCCCCGAGACGCCGCGCTCGCCCGCGAGATCGGCGAGTCGCGCGAGCACAGTCCGGTGTTCCGACGGTTCCGGGACGAGCAGGCGGTGCTGGAGCAGGCCCATGCGACGCTGCTGCTCGGCTCCCCGGGTCCGACGGCGATCCCGGTGTACACGGCGGTGCCGGGGTTGGATTCCGAATCCGCCCCGCACCGGCTGGCACGCGCTGTCGCGCCGTCCGGCGAGTACGACTCTTCCGGGGCCGCGTCATCGATGAGACGCTGGATGTGAACTGTTCTTGCCCAGCTTGCTGGCAGCAAGAGGTGGTAATTATGAGTAATCATGCCGATCATGTGACGGGTTTGGATGCTCGCCGCCTCGGTTGGGCGATAGGAGCCGCCGCAATCGCTCTTCTGGGCGTCCTGATTGCCCGCCTGGCCCAGGGGGACATTTCTGATCTCCTTGGGCTCGGACTATTGGCTCTGGCCCTTCTGGTCCTGTGTGCTCTCCTAGTCAGCCCTGACCTCCTGGGTGACTTCGAAGTGGGTGGGATCTTCAAGGTCAAGCGGATCAAAGATCTTGAAGAAGGGATGAAAACGGTCTCCAAGACGGCGTTCCGCGGAATTTTGGGGAAGCATGAGCGCGCCCACCTCAGGAAACTGAACGGGCAGGAGGAGGACCGGGTCGACTATCAGCAGGGCCTCAAGCAGGAATGCGAGCGTCTGGAGGCCCTTGGGTACCTCCGGGCAAAAGACGGGAATCGCGGACTGCAAGCGATGAAAGACGAGGAGGGGAAAGGAGGATTCCCGCTGGAGAAATATGCCAGCATCACGGACGACGGGAAGGAATACCTCGATCTCTATGCCAAAGTAGCTCCCGAAGGTCAGCCGTAGACGCTTTCCGCCGGTTCGCGTCCGGGAGCCGGCGGGTTACACCGGCAGGCTCCGGCTGGGCCCGTCCTCGCTGCAGCCTCCTGTCAGGCAGTTCGTTCGGCACCGTAGTAGCCGTGGCGCAGCCGGAACCTCATAGGGTCGGTGCCGTCCGCCTGGATGTGCGCGATCAGCATCGACCGCAGCGGCTCGGCCAGGTCCTTGCCGTGCGCGGTGGTCCACTCGAAGGAGCTGAAGAGTTGGGCCGCGCCGTCGAGCTGGCCCGGGCTCGGCGTGCCGGTGGCGAGCGCCGCGATGATGAGGTCAGGGTCCTCGGCGAGCAGTAGCTGCTGGACCGCCATGTCGTACCACTTCAGGCCGCCGGTGGACTCTCTCGCGGGAACCCCGGCCCATGCCAGCAGGGCACGGATCCGCTCGATCCCGTCGGGACAGCCATCTTGGACGAGCGTGGCGAGCTGGACCTCGGCGTCGTGAAGCCGATCCGACCAGGCTTCCGGGTCACGCCCCGGCGGGTTGGAGACCTCCATGGCCGCGTCGCGCAGCCGGGCGGGCGCCGCCTGGAGCCAACGCAGCCGACGCCGGTCTTCCTCCGCCTCTTGCTCCGCCAGTCCCGCCTGAACCTCCTGCGATCCGGTCAGGCCGCGCTCCGCCAGCCACTCGGTGAGTGCCGGACCGTCCTGAAGGTCGGCATCGCAGTCACCGATGCCTCGAAGACCGGATTGGTGGTGCAGCGTCCAGCAGGCGATCAGCTCGCCCTTGACGTCATGCACCGTGATCGTCGGCCAGCCATCGCACAGGCACCGGTCGCCGGTACCACCGTCCACAATGGCCAGCACTCGGGCCAGGTCTGCAATCTCAGCACCGGTCACCACGATCCGCGCCACGCCGGCGGAGTCCGCCTCGTCAGGAGATCCCTCGGCGATCACAACACGCTCAGTACGGTTCAGCACCTCGCGGAGGCGCGCCGTTGTCGGAGCGCCCTCATCCATGCCCATCGTTCCCTCGTCGATCACGCCCGCGAGGATATCGGCGCCGATCCGGTGGCGGCCCGCAGGTTTCGTCGGACCGGCTTCGACAAGCCATCGCCGGCTTTCGTCCCGATGCCCCCCGGGTCCCGCACGACGGTGGCGGGGTGCCGCGGGCACGTGGGGGGGCGGACGTCACAGGCTTCCGGCGGCCGGCCAATGGGACCAATGGGTGTTCGCCGGGAGTGTGGGCCGGTAGCGGGCCGGGTCCCCGGAGTCCAGGACTTCGGCGATCATCCGGAAGGTCTCGTGCGCGCTGGGCTTGACGTCCCAGAAGTCCTCCGGTTGGTTCCACTCGTCGAGCCGCAGCAGCTCCGGCAAGTCGGAGGGGATGGCGGACCGCAGTTCCGTCTCGTCGGCCAGCAGAAGCCCCCTGTTCGCGGGCGCCAGCCTACGGAACACGTCCTGCAGTGGGGTGCCCGCGGCGGCGTCCACTGCCAGCGCGGTGCCGCGGACGACGACCGGCACCTCTCCCGCATAGACCTCGGTGCCCTCGGGATCGATCTCCGTCATGTTGTCCACCCGGTCCAGGAAGCCGCTGAAGCCGGGCTCGCCATGTGTCAGGCAGTTGCCGAAGCTGTGGACGACGTCGATGAGGTTGCCGCCGCGCGGGCTGTAGCCCAGCAGCTCGGCGACCATGGCCCAGCGCGTGCTGTCGCCGAACAGGCGGATCCGCGCGTCCACCGGGTAGTAGTAACCGTTGTCCAGGTCCGGGAACTCCGCCTTGTCCGCACAGAGATCGAACTGCCCGAGGATCGACGAGATGGTCATCACGGCTCAAGGCTAGGACGGGGCTTTCGGCCGCATGCCGACGGGAGTCCACAGTCGCGTTCGCCTGTTGCCTCGTGCGCGCGGCGGGGCCGGGCGCTGCGCGTACGAGGCGGGGAGTGGCGGTGCTAGCCGAGCGTGGCGAGGTAGGCGGCGGCCAGGTCGGGGGTGGCCAGCCAGGCGGCGTGGTCGCTGGGTTCGGCGTAGGTGTTGGCGAGCCGGCGGCCGACTTCCGGGTGTTCGGCGGCGGCCGCGAACACGCCTTGGAGGTGGTCCGGCACGGTCAGCATCGCGGCTGTGAACTCCACGCTGTGGCGGGCTTGTTGCTGCCAGAACCGCTCGGCGGTGCGGCACATCCAGTCGGCCGTGTACGGGGCGTCGCCGTGTTCGACGACGGCCCGGCGGTAGGCATCGGCCGCGCGGGCGGCGTTGTTGGCGCCCTGTCCGGTGATGGGGTCGGTCACCACCACCGCGTCGCCGAGGCCGAGCACGTGGACGGCGTCCACGCCCGAGCCGAGTTCGGCGACCGGGTGGCGGACCACCGGGGTGACCGTGCCGAACAGTCCGGCCCCCGCGTCGGTCGGCTCGGCCTCCGTCCAGAGTTCCGCCTCCCAGGGCAGGTACTCGCCCAACAGCTCGCGGATCCGGGCCAGTTGGACGTCCGGCGGCGGGGCGTCGCCGAAGGCGTCCAGCGGGCTGCCGGGCAGCGCCTCCCAGAGCAGGATGTCGCAGGGGCCGGAGAGGGTGAGCGCCGGCTGCAGGTACAGCTCGCCGAGGCCGGGCAGGGCGTTCATCCGGGCCCTCGGTCCGGCGGCCGGGTCCGGCGAGCCGACGCCGTGGGCGTACAGGCAGGACAGCGCCCGCTGCGGCCGGTCGAAGGGCGAGCGGACGGCGTCGCGTTCGAAGATCCCGGACAGGGCGCCGCGTCCGGCCGCGACCACGGTCAGCTCGTGCCGCAGGGCCAGCTCCTGCAGTCCGCCGCGGTCCAGCGTGCGGTACTCGATCTCGCCGCCGCGTTCGGCCAGCAGTTCCAGCCAGGCGGCCAGCTTGAGCCGCTGGTCCACCGACTGGGCGGGTTCGTCCAGCGTCATGGTGTACTCCAGCGCCCGCACGCCGGGGGGCGCCGCCAGTACGGCCTGCACCGAGGAGACGGCCGGCGCCTGCTCGGCCCAGAGGTCCAGCCCGGCCGCCGCCTCGATCCGCAGCGCCGGGCCGAACATCGCCTGGGTGGACAGCACCCGGCCGCCGCGCAGCTGCTCCGGGGTGCGCTCGGCGACCAGCGTCACCCGGTACCCGTCCGCCACCAGCCCGAGCGCGAGCTGGAGGCCTGCCTGGCCCGCTCCGACAACGGCGATCCGGCGCACGGTTTCCTCCCGGTGATCCACTGATGGTCCGTCAAGCAGGCACAGTAGTCGAGCGGGCACGCTCCGGTCATCGGTACTGGCACGCTGGTTCGAAAGTCGGAGAAATGTCCGGCGCGGGAGCCGACGCGGCGGCCGATCCGCGCCGGCGGCCGCTTCCGCCCGAGCGCCCCCGGCGCGCCCGGATGTGCCCGGGCGTGCCCGCCCGGACCGGCTCAGCCGCGCAGGTGCGCGGTGAGCACCTCCACCACGTCCGCGGTCCGGTCGGCCAGGTAGAAGTGCCCGCCGGGGAAGACCCGCAGGTCGAAGGCGCCGGTGGTGTGCCGCTCCCACTGGCCGACCTGGTCGACGTCGGCGTTCGGGTCGGACTCCCCGGCCAGGGCGGTGATCGGCAGCGACACGGTCGAGTCCGGGGAGCTGTGATAGGTCTCGATCGCCGTGTAGTCGGCCCGCAGGCTCGGCAGGATCAGCTCGCGCAGGGCGGGGATGGCGAGGACCCGCTCGTCCGTGCCGCCGAGCGCGGAGATCTCGGCGAGCAGTTCGTCGTCCGGCAGCTGGTGGATCCTGCTCGTCCGGGCCAGCAGGGGCGCGCGGCAGGCCGAGACGAACAGCCGGTCGGGGCCCTTCACGCCGTCACGCTCGAAGCAGCGGGCGGTCTCGAAGGCCACGGCCGCGCCCATGCTGTGCCCGAAGAAGGCGAGCGGCCGGTCCGCCCACTCCCGCAGTTCCCGGGCGAGTTCCTCGGCGAGCCCGGCCACCGAGCGGATCGTCGGCTCGGCGATGCGGTTCTGCCGGCCCGGGTACTGGACCGCGAGCACGTCGGCGTGCGGGGCCAGGGCGTTGGCGTACTCCAGGTAGTAGCTGGCCGAGCCGCCCGCGTGTGGGAAGATCACGATCCGGGCGGGCGCGGAGTCGGACGGGTTGAACCTGCGGAACCACGGATTCTCGACAACGGCGCTGCTGGACATGCGGGGTGTGGCCTCTCTCGGTGACGAACTCTGCCGGCTCCAGTCTGGCAGTGCCGGGCGCCGCCGCGGGGCCAACCGGCGATCATGGACCCCTGGTAGGCCGGTTCTCGCCCGTGGCGGCCCCGCCCGTGGCCGGTGGTCAGCCGGCGGGCCCGAAGCGCACCGCCTCGGCGCGGGAGCGGGAGACGGCGTCCAGCAGCAGCACGGACGAGGCCTCGGGCGTCGGCATCGGGCCGCCGGAGCGCACGTGCCGGGTGAAGGCCGCCAACAGGCCCTCCAGGCCTCGGCGGTGACGGGCGAAGACCCGGGTGGAGGCGCGCCGGCCGCGGGCCCGCTGGCCGTCCAGCGCGGTGGCGGCACCGACGTCCAGCAGCACCAGGTGCAGTTCGCGGCCCCGTCGGCCCGCCTCCCGGGCGAGCCAGCGCCGCATCCAGGCGCGGCTGCCGCAGTCGTGCACCAGCAGCGGACCGCCGCGGCGCACCGAGGAGCGCAGCAGCCGGAAGTGCTCCAGCCGGGCCCACGGCCGGTACACCGCGTACGGCAGGGCGGCGGGCATCACGGCCTCGCAGGCCTCGTGCACCGTCCGTGGGTCCACGGCCCGGACCGCCGCCCCGGACCAGCGCCGCAGCAGCGTGCTCTTCCCGGCCCCGGGCAGCCCGGACACCACCACGACGGCGCCGGCCGGGTAGACGGTGACGAACCCCGCCCCGTCCTCGCCCCGCAGATCGACCACGCCGCGCGGCGCCACGACCGCATCCACTTCCACCCCGCCGCCCACCAGCCCGAGCCCCCGTTCACGTCCGACCAGGACCCTAACAACAACCTCCGACACCGCTCACCCCTTGCCCGCGCGCGCCCGCCGGTGCCGGTGGGGCACCGGTCGCCGCAGTGCATCCGTGGGACCGGCCATCCACTAGGCTGACGCCCCGTCACACAGGAGGAGGGGCCATGGCCGAGGCGGCTCCGACGTACACCGCGCTGGTGCTGGACGGACTCGCGGGCGATCCCGGCCGGGTGGCGATCCGGTACGGGGACGAGGTGTGGAGCGCGCAGCGCTGCCTGGACCTGGTGCACCGCACCGCCCGGGCCCTGGAGCGGGCCGGGCTCGGACGCGGGGACGGCGTGACGGTGCTGGCCGGGAACCGGCCGGAGGCGTTGCTGGTGCGACTGGCCGCGAACCTGCTGGGCTGCCGGGTCGCGATGCCGTTCCCGGACTGGCCGGTCGCGGAGCAGGTCGCGCAGGCGGAGTCCGTCGGAACCTCCGCGCTGGTCTTCGACCCGGTCCGGTGCGCGGCGGCGGCCGACGGGATCGCGCGGGCCGTGCCCTCGGCCGTCCTGCTCGCCCTGGGGCCGTCACCGCTCGGGCTCGGCACGGACCTGCTGGGCCTCGCCGCGGCCTGCTCCCCCGCCCCGCTGGAACCCCGTTACCGGCCCGAGGACGTGATGGCGGTGAAGTTCACCGGCGGCACCACCGGGCGACCGAAGGGGGTGCTGCGCCGCTTCGCGCGCCCGCCGCGCCCGCGGCTGCTGTCCGGCTCGGTGTTCCTGCTGTGCACCCCGCTCTGCCACGGCGGCGGCACCACCGCGGACCTGGCCCTGGCCTCGGGCGGCACCGTGGTGATGCAGGACGGGTTCGACGCCGGGGCCGTGCTGGCCGCGGTGGAGCGGCACCGGGTGTCCCGGATGTTCCTGCCGCCGCACCTGCTGTACCGGCTGCTGGACCACCCGCTGCTGCCCACGACCGACACCGGGAGCCTGCGCCGGGTCGGCTACACCGGCTGCGCGCCCGCGCCACGGCGCCTGGCCGAGGCGACCCGGCGGCTGGGCCGGGTGCTGCACCAGACCTACAGCCTGACGGAGTGCGGGCCGGTCACCCGGCTGAGCCCGGACGAGCACCTGGCACCGCGCCTGCTGACCACCGCCGGCCGCCCGTACCCGGACACCGGGCTGCGCATCCTGGACGAGGACGGCGTCGAGCTGCCGCCGGACCGCACCGGGGAGATCTGCGTCCGGACGCCGACCGCGATGGCCGGCTACTGGCGCGACCCGGAGCTGACCGAGCGGGTGCTCAGGGACGGCTGGCTGCACACCGGGGACCTGGGCAGCCTGGACGCGGCCGGCTATCTGACGGTGGGCGGGCGGCGCGACCCGATGGCGATCGTCGAGGGGCGCCACGTCTTCCCCCGCGAGATCGAGGAGCCGCTGCGCACCCACCCCGAGGTCCGGGAGGCGGTGATGTTCACGACCACCGACCCGGACCGTCTGGAGCGGGTGCACGCCGCCGTCGCGCTGGCGCCCGGCTCGCGGCTGACGGCCGAACAGCTGCACCGGTGGGGGCGGGCGCACGGCTTCGGCCGGAGCGCCCCGGACACGCTCCTGCTGCTGCCCGCGATCCCGTTGAACGGCCTCGGGAAGCCGGACCTCGGCGCCCTACGAGCCCAGGTGGACGGCGGGACGGGACGGGCGGCCGCCACCGCTGGGGCGCGCGACATGGCGTGACGCGCCCTGTGAGTGCATCGAGCGCCCACGTGTGCGGTCTCTCGTGCGCCGCCCGGCGGGAAGAACCGTCCGTGGGCACTCGACCGTGCGGCCCGACCTGCCGATACCTCCCCGGCGGCGTCGCGCACGTCGCTGTGGGCCGCACCGTCCCCCGGGAGGCACTCCTTGACCTGGCTCCGCGTCCTGACCGCACTGGGCATCCTCGCCGTGGCGGCCAGTGCCCTGATCGTCTTCGCGCTCTGCACCGCCACCTCCCGCGGCGAGCGCGCCGCGCTGGAGGCGCCGCCCGACCTCCGTACGGACGCCGAGGGCAGCGGTCTGTTCCAGCGGATGGGCGGCGACGGCTGACCACCCCGGGAGGCGGCGGCCACCGCCTCCCGGACGCCCCGACTCCCGGGCAGCGCGCCCCCCCGGACGCCCCGCCTCGCGGACGCCCCGACTCCCGGGCAGCGCGCCTCCCGGACGCCCGTCCCCGGGCACCACGCGGCGCGGGTCAGTGCCCGGCGAGGTCGTCCGGCCGGACCTCGATGTGGTCGGCCGCGAGGTCCACGGCCACCCGGTGCTCCATGCCGAGCGACTCCAGGAACTTGACCGGCAGCTGCACCCGGCCGCTGCGGTCCAGCATCACGTACTCGCGCTCGTTCACCGACTCCTCGCCGTGCTCGTCCGTCACCGTGCGGCGCAGCACCTCGCTGGCGGTCCGCCCGTCCCGGATCGCGACCGTGCGGCGGACCTCGCCCGCGACCATCGGGTCGTGGGTGACGATCACGACGGTGGCGCCGAGCTCCCGGTTGACGGTGCGGAAGGACTCGAAGATCACCCCCGCGGTCTCCGAGTCCAGCTCGCCGGTGGGCTCGTCGGCGAGCAGCACCGGCGGGTTGTTGGCCATCGCCACCGCGATCGCGACCCGCTGCTGCTGGCCGCCGGAGAGTTCGTTGGGCCTGCGGTGGGCGAGGTCCCCGATCTCCAGTGCCTCCAGCAGCTCCGCGACCCGGGCCGCCTGCTGCCTGGCCCCGCCGGCGCCCGAGCGGCGGCCGCGCAGCTGCATCGGCAGGGCGATGTTCTCGGCGGCGGTGAGGAAGGGCAGCAGGTTGCGCGCGGTCTGCTGCCAGATGAAGCCGACCACCTCGCGCCGGTAGCGCAGCCGCTCCTTGACCGACATCTCCAGCAGGTCGCAGCCGGCCACCGTGGCGGTGCCCGCGGTCGGCACGTCCAACCCGGCGAGGATGGTCAGCAGGGTGGACTTGCCGCTGCCCGAGGCACCGACCAGGGCGACCAGGTCGCCCTGCCGGATGGTCAGTTCCAGGCCCTGGAGCGCCTGGACCTCGACCCCCTCCGCGCTGAAGATCCGCACCAGCCGGTCGCAGACGATGGCCGCGCCCTCGCCGTGCGCCTTGGGCGCGGCGGCGGCCAGGGCCCGCTGCTGGAGCTCCTGGAGGCTGGGGGCCTCGGCGACCGTCCGCTCCTGGGGAGTGCTCATCACCGCTCGTCTCCTGTCTCGACTGTCCGCTTCATCGCACCGCTCTCCACTGCTCGGGCGGCCGGTGCCGCCGTTCCCGGTCTCACTGCCGCTCCCCCGCCCGCAGTTCGGAGGCGATCTGGCGCCGGCCGGCGACCAGCGTCTCCAGCACCACCCCGAGGCAGACCACCAGGGTCAGGCCGGCGGTGGGCAGCAGCACCGGCAGCAGCGCCGGGGCCAGGGTCTCGGCGACCGGGGCGCCGACCAGCGCCGAGAGGTCGAAGGCGCCCCCGAGCAGGGCGACCGCCGCGACGGCGATCAGGCCGCCGCCGACGGCCGCCGCCAGGGTCTGCGGCAGCGCCTCGGCGATGATCAGCGCCAGGCCCTGCCGGGGTCGCAGGCCCATGGTGCGCAGCCGGGCGAGCACCGCCGTACGGTCCGGTGCGGCCCGCAGCAGCGTCAGCAGCACGGCCAGCAGGGCGAACCCGGCGGCGGCGAGGCCCGCGTACCAGAACAGCCGTCCGGCGGCGAGCTGCACCGGGTCGTCGGCCAGCTCGGCGGTCTTCTCCCGGCTGCTGTGCACCACGTAGCCGGGGGGCAGGCCGGAGCTGGTCCTTCCCGCCGCCGTGGCCTCGTCGTTGATCAGCTTGGCGATGCCCGACACCTGGGTGCTGCTGCCGATGCCGCGCTCCCGCAGCAGGGCGCGCACCCGGTCCGGGTCGACGTCGCCGACGGCGAACCACTTGTTCACCCTGGTCGCCCGCTTGAGCTCCGGCAGGTGCTCGGTGGCGGGGCCGGCCGGCACCACGACGAAGGGCTTGCCGGGGTCCGGCAGGGCGGGGGTGGCGGTGACGATCCCGGCGACGCTGGTGGTCATCTGGCTGCCGCTGGGCGTGCGCACCTGCGGCGCGCCCCCGGTCAGGCGTTTGGCCAGGTCCTGGCTGAACAGCGCGGGGACCGGGGTGTCCTTGCCGCCCGGGGCGGCGGCCAGCTTGGCCGGGTCGTACCCGCCGACGCCGACGGTGCGGGAGATCTCCGCGTAGGCGCCGGGCTCGACCACCACCAGGATGGCGTCGGTGGTGTCCCGGTCGCCGCCGATGAAGGTGGCCCGCTCCTCGATCCAGGCGCCGGTGGCGGCGCGGACGCCGGGCAGTTCGCCGGCCTCCTTGGTGAAGGCCTCCGGCAGGTTGGCGTAGATCGGGACGCCGACGGACACGTCGCCGCCGGTGGCGATCCGCCCGGCACGCGTCCGGGAGTGGTCCACCGTGTCGAGCACGGTGGCGCCGAACCCGGTGGCGGTGACGGCGATCAGCAGGGCGAGCAGGGGCAGTACGGAGGGCCTGCGCCGGCCCGAGTCGTCGCGGGCGGCCCGGACCAGGCCGAGGAATCCGACCAGTCCGCGGCCGCGGGCGGCGAGTGCGGCCAGCCAGCCGACCACGACCGGCTCGATCCGGGCCAGCAGCAGGCCGCCGGAGACGGCGAGCAGCAGCGGGGCGGCCACCAGCAGCGGGTCCACGCCGCCGCCCGGGTGGCCGACACCGCGACGGCGGACCTCGGCCACGGCCGCGGCGGTGACGGCGAGCACGGCGAGCTCGCCGACCGCCCGGCGCCGGCCGCCGCCCGCCCGCGGGCGGCGCCAGAGCAGCGCGGCCCGGGCCGGGAAGGCCAGGATCGCGAGCAGGGTCACGGCGAGCGCCACCAGCACCGGGTCGACCCACCGCGGGGTCGGCAGCAGCACCAGCGCGAGGACCGTCCCGAGCACGGCGGCGGGCAGGACGGTCACCGCGCCCTCGCCGAGCAGCCGCAGCAGCACTCCGCTGCGCGAGCCGCCACGGGCCTGGAGCAGCCGGATCTCGGCGGTGCGCCGGTCGGTGCTGAGCGCGGCGGCCAGACAGAGCACCACGACCGCGACGCCGGCGACGCCGGCCGGTCCGATGGCGCCCAGCGGGGCCGCGGCCTGGTAGCGGTCGGCGGCCCGGGAGAGCACGTCCGGCATCAGCGAGGTGGCGTGCAGGTCGGCCCGGAGGGTGGTGTCGATCAGGCTGGTCATGCCGGGGCCGGCCGTGTACGAGCCGATGGCCTGACGGGTCCGGTCGATCTGGTCGGCGCGCAGCGAGCCGGCGTCGACGGGCAGCCGCCAGAAGTTCTGGCCGACCGAACCCCAGCGGCTCAGCGCGGTCAGGCTGGCGCCGTCGACGAAGCCGCTGGTCGAGTACCACGCCTCGTCGCCCTTGAGGCTCAGGCAGGCCCTGGCCGGACAGCCGAGCCCCTCCCAGAACGGGTCCTGGGGGTCGTTGACCCGGTAGAGGCCGGTCACGGTGCTGCGCAGCGGGACGGGTCCGTCGGTGCCGCTCTCGATGACGTCGCCGATCTTGATGCCGATGGCCTCGGCGGCCTGCTGGCTCAGCACGATCGGCAGCGGGCCGTCGGCCGGGGCGGGGCCCGGCCAGGTGCCCGCGGTCAGGGTCACCCGGTCGGCGAGGCCGTGCAGGTAGAACAGGCCGAGCATCGGGTTGGCGTTCGGGGAGAACCGGGTGTACCCGGGGTTGAAGATCGAGCGATCGTTCTTCACCCGGGTGCCGAAGACCCGGCCGACCGGGCTCAGCGGCAACCGCTGTCCGATCTGGGCGTCGAGCTTCTGCTGCAGGGTCTCCAGCTCGGTGGCGGTGTCGCCGGGGGCCGTCCCCGAGGTGACCTCCAGGTTGGTCACGTTGGCACCCAGGCTGCGGGTGAACTGCTGGAGCGCGGTGTCCGCGCCCCGGTCCGCGAGGCGCGGGAACGCGGCCGCCAGGAAGACGGTGACGAGGGCGAGGGCCGCGGTGAGCAGCGCGGCCAGCGGCATCGCGCGCAACCGGGTACGGACCCAGGGCGCGGGCCGGGGAGCCCGCGCGGGCGCGGGGGCGGGCGCCGGCGCCGGCGCGGGGGTGGGCACGGTGGTGCCGGCCTTGGCGGTCACATCTCCTCCACGTGGCGCAGCCGGGCGGCCACGTCTCGACGCCGGCGCCCGATCAGGAAGGCCGACAGCAGCGGGACGACGGCGATCGCGGCCGCGAACAGCAGCGCCTGACCGTACGGCAGCTCGACCACGGCCTCGGGCACCGGGCGGCGGGCGGCCGGGGTCAGCACCACGAAGGGGACGATCAGCCGGACGAGCAGGGTGCCCAGGGCGAGTCCGACGATGCTGCCGAGGCCGACCAGCACCGCGTTCTCGATGGCGGCGGTGCGGGCCACCTGCTTGCGCGGGGCCCCCAGGGCGAGCAGCAGCGCGGAGTCGCGGGAGCGCTCGTGGGCGGAGCCGGCCACGGCGGCGGCGAAGCCGATCGCGGCGAGCACGGCGGTGGCGATCGCGATGGCCATCAGCGCGCTCTGCGGCGCGGCGCCGACCGGGTCGCCGAGGAGGTTCTCGGAGACCTCGTCGTAGAGCGCGAGGTCCTGGCTGCCGGGGGCGCCGCGCAGGGCGGCGGCGGCCTCGGCCGGGGCGCGGTCGCCCGGCCCGGCGGCGGGCAGCCACCACTCGGTGCGGGTCGGCAGGTTGCGGTCCTGGGCGGACAGCGTCCGGGCGACCGAGTCGAGGTCCAGCACCAGCGCCCGGCGGCCGGCCACCGGCACGGCCTCGACGGCGCCGGTCACCTTGACCGGGAGGACGACCCCGCTGAACGGGACCTGGACGGTGTCGCCGACCGAGGCCCCGAGGGTCTTCAGGTAGTCGCGGGTGGCGACGCCGTTGAGGGCGGCGGGCAGGGCGGCCCCGGCCGGGCTCAGCACGGCGCGCACGGAGTCGCCGATGCCGCGGCCGGACTGGTAGCGGACCGTGAACAGGCTGTCGGCGGTGGCCGCTTCGGAGGCGAGCTCGGCCTTCGGGGAGCTGTTGACGCCGGGGCGGGGCGCCGGGGGCTTGAGGTGCCACCCGGTACCGGCCGGCACCGGGACGGCGGTCGAAGGTCCGTCGGCCGTCTCCGAGACGGCCAGGTTCCGAACGGTGACCTCACCCGTGCTGCGGTCGCCGAAGCCGACGGTCGCACCGACCACGGTCAGCGGGGCGGCGACCGAGCCCACCGGGGCGTCGACCAGCGCGCCGAGCGGGATCGAGGCGCGGACCTGGCCGTTCAGCGGGAGCTCGCCGAAGGGGACCTTGTGGACCAGGCCGAAACGGTCGCGCAGCAGCAGCCGGACCTCGGGGTGGACCGGGCTGCCGGACCAGGTGGACCCCAGGTCCTGCTGGTTCACCGCGATGTCGGCGTCGATCCGCAGGGGGTGGCCGGGCAGCGGGACGGCGGGGGCGGGGCCGGGAGTGGCGAGCGTGCCGAAGACCTCCGCGCCGCTGTGGCCGTCGAGCAGGTCGGAGCGGAGCGGGACGCGTGCGGCGAAGGCGGCGGAGTCCACGGCCAGCAGCTCGCCGGCGCCGCCCTGCATCGGCTGCTCGTCGCGCACCACCGGGACCAGCCGGTCGCCGCCGGGCAGGCTGCCGTAGCGGCCGCCCTGGCCCATCTGGGCGTTGTGCGAGCCGGAGATGCGCAGGCCGCCCGACGTGGCGAAAACGGCCTGGTCGCGCTGGGAGGCGGTCCAGGTGGCGTGCTGACCGAGCGCCAGGACGCCGGTGGCCACGGCCATCACGAGCAGCAGTACGGGGCCGGTGGCGCGGCCGGGCCGGCGGGCCAGCTGCCAGCCGACCATGGCGGGGCCGAGGCCCTTGCCCCGGGCCGCCGCGCGGGCGCCCAACCGGGCGACGAACGGGAGCAGCCGCAGCACCACGAGGGTGCCGGCGCACAGGGCGAGCGTCGGGGTGGCGACCAGCAGCAGGTCCACGTCGAGCCGGCCGCTGGAGTCGGCGGACAGCCCGCCTCCGTACTGGTCGAGCTGCTGGTAGGCGAGCACGGCCAGGGCCAGCACGGCGAGGTCGCCGCCGTTGCGGGCGACGCCGGAGACCACGGCCTGGCGGCGGCCGGCCCGGCGGCGCAGGGCGGCGCCGACGCCGCGCACCACACTGGGCACGGTGGCCAGCAGGATGCAGGCGAACGCGCAGGCCGCGGCCACCGGCCAGAGCGACCAGGTGATGCCGGTGTCCAGGGCGACCTTGTGGGAGCTGCCGAGGCCGCCCAGCGCGCGGACCAGCACCGGGGTCAGCAGCGGCGCGAACGCGGCCGCGGGCAGGGCCAGCAGCAGCGACTCCAGGGCGGTGAAGGAGCCGAGCCTGAGGGCCGAGGCGCCGCGCGCGGCGAGCACCTCGTTCTCGGACTCCTGCCGCGCGGAGATCAGGTGGACGACCAGCAGCAGCGCCGCCGCGGCGAGCACCGCCAGCTGGAGGGCGCCGATCAGCAGGGTGGACCGGGCGACCACCATGCTGTCGGACAACTCGTGCATGATGTCGGGAAGTTCGGTCTTCGCGCCGAGGGAGGCGGTGGTCCGCAGCTCCCCGCCGAGGCTCTGGGCGCGGTCGCCGAGGGCCTGCGCGGCGGCCCGGTCGATGCCGGAGAAGTCGGCGTCCAGCGACCAGCTGCGGCCGCTCTGGACCAGGCCGGCCGTGGTGAAGACGCTCTGGTCGACCATCATCGGGCCGTAGGTGGTGAAGCCGCCGACCTCGATCTCGTGGCCGCCGACCGGGTCGATCCGCCAGTACGGGGCGGTCGGGTCGGTGGCCCGGTAGACGCCGGCGACCCGGACGGTCAGCGGCGTGCTGTCGGCCCGGTCGACGATCCGGACCTCGGCGGGCAGGGCCTGCTCGGCCAGGCCGAACCGGTGCAGCAGGCTCTGCGGGACGGCGACCTCCGGCGCGGCGGACCGGACCGGGCCGGTGGCGGCGCCCGGCCAGGCGCCGGCCAGCAGTTGGACCCGGCCGCGGTCGAGGTCGGCGAGGACCGTGAGGTCGAGCTGGGCTCCGGACGCGGGGCTCCCGGACGCGGTGCCGCTCGCCGGGTTGCCGGACGCTGCGGCGCCGTTCGCGGCGGTGCCGTTCGCCACGGTGCCGTTCGCCGCGGAGCCGGAGCCCGGCAGGCTGTAGGACCGGCTGCGCGTCACGCTGTCGGTGTGCACGGGCAGGTCACCGAAGAGCTTCTGCCGGTAGGCGGCGAGCGCCGCCTCGTCCTTCTGCCGCTGGTCCAGGCCGTGCTCACCGGTGACCGCCACCGTCGTCCGGGCGTGACCCGGCCCCTGGAGCGCCTGCCGCAGGCCTGCCTCACCGACGCTGCTGTTGAAGGCCACCAAGGCGGTCAGCACGGACGTGGTGATCAGCACCGCCAGCAGGACGGCGGCAGCCAACGGCAGTCGCCCGCGCAGTCGGCGCACGACGAAGCCGAGCATCAAGTTCCTCCCCCGGATTCACATCCCCGGTTGCACCTCCGGGCTCCGCCCATCGATCCGGTCCGAGTACAAATCGGCCACAGATGGACACTTCACGAGCACACCGGCGCATTGACCACCGGCAATGGTCGCCGGATAGCGGACGATGCTGTCAGATTCGATCCAGGAACGGAAGGGACTTGCGCGAATCAAGTTTGAAGTGAGCAAATTCCGTTCATTGGTAGCATCCCGGCCGGGGACGCCCCCGGTTGAATGCCATGCACACTTCACAAATCCGGCCTCGGCGCGCTCCTTCAGCCCGGGACACCGGTTTCCCGGATTTGCCGCCCGGAACGTGAACGCCGGAACAGCCATATCCGTAGAACCGGACGGGACCCGAACGCGACCGGGCCGCCACGCCCACAGGGGGACGCCGCATGACGCACCATCAGGCCGCCACCGCCGACACCGCCACCCAGCCGATGGTGGCCGTGACCGACCTCCGCCGGAGCTTCGGCACCGGCGAGCGGGCCGTGCACGCCCTGCGGGGCGTCTCGTTCACCGTCGGCCGCGGCGAACTCACCGCGCTCAAGGGCCGGTCGGGCTCCGGCAAGACCACCCTGCTCAACCTGGTCGGCGGCCTGGACACACCGACCGGCGGCAGCATCGCGCTGGACGGCGTCGACCTCGCCGGGCTGGACGAGGACGGCCGGCTCGCCCTGCGGCGGGAGCGGATCGGCTTCGTCTTCCAGTCCTTCGGGCTGATACCGATGCTCACCGCCGCCGAGAACGTCGGCGTGCCCATGCGGCTGCGCAAGACCCCCGCCGCCGAGCGCGAGGAGCGCGCGCACACCCTGCTCGCCCTGGTCGGCCTGGCCGACCACGCCAACCAGCGCCCCGGCGAACTCTCCGGCGGCCAGCAGCAGCGCGTCGCCATCGCCCGCGCGCTGGCCAACGAGCCCAGCCTGATCATCGCCGACGAGCCGACCGGGCAGCTGGACTCGGAGACCGGTCGCGCGATCATGGAGCTGCTGCGCGCGGTGGTGCGCAGCGAGGGCGTCACGGTGCTGGTCGCCACCCACGACCCGACGCTGATGGGGCTCGCCGACCGGGTGATCGAGGTCCGGGACGGCCGGGTCGTCGAGGAGGGGGCGGAGCAGGCCGCCTGACGGAGCGGGCAGTTCGGCCTCGGCGGGCAGCGGGGCCCCGGGCCCGTGGCCACGGGCCCGGGGGTGGGGATGCGGGGGTGCGTCCCCACCCCCGGCCGGATCGATGGAAATCCAGTGTGACTGAACGTTATTCCCACTGGTCAATCGCGGTCTTGACCTTCGACACCGCAGCGGAACCCCCTTGTCAGTGGCATGGGCTACGGTCATCGACGACTCACGGGAATCCGCTCCGCCGGAGGTTCGATGACGATTCACCACCGCATTCCGCGGGCCTTCCACGCCTTCCGGGAATTCGCCGGAAAAGCAAGGTCGTGGTGGCCGGCAGCACCGCCGACCACCACGACCGTCAAGCCGCCCCCACGGTCACCGGGGGCCGTTGCGTCAGACCGCCGGGAAGATCTCCGCGTCCGGCTTCAGCAGCTGGCCGGCGGCCGGCGCGGTGCCGTCCACCAGGTAGCGGGTGACGAGCTGGTTCAGCGCCTTGCTGCGGCCCACGGCGCAGTGCTCGATCGAGTCGACGCTGACCAGCACGGCGTTGCCCAGCTCCTGCTGCATCCGCTGGGCGAACTTGTACTGGGTGGCCGGGTCGTAGAGGTTGCCGATCACCATCACGGTGTTGGAGGTCTTCTTGTTCCACGGGCCGGAGAAGCGCTCGGCGTCCCGGGCCGGGGCCGGCCAGCTCGCGCACGCCGGCGCGTCGAAGGCCTGGTAGCGGCCGAAGGTCGGCATGTCCTTCTCCCACGCCTTGGCCGCGGTCGCGAACACCCGGTCGTTGGAGGGGTACGGCTTGTCCTGGCAGTTGACGGCCAGGTAGGAGTCGTCCGCGGTGTACTCGGAGTCCACCGGGGCCTCCCGCAGCGCCGTCCGCGGGACCTCCACCGAGAGCAGCTTGGCGTCCTCGTCCGACACGTTCGCCTGCGGGGCCAGCAGCGCGGTCGCGGCCGGCTTCTGGAACTGCTGGTAGGTCGCCTGGAGCGACTTGGCCAGCGGGGCCAGCTTGGCCTGCGAGTACAGGGCGCTGGCCACCTCACCGGTGAAGCTGCTCAGCGTCACCTTGGAGCCGTCCGGCAGCGTGATCGGGCTGGTCCGCAGGTGGTCCCGGAGCTGGTCGAACTTGGCCCGGGTGTCGCCGTCGCCGAAGGCGCAGCGCGGGGCGCCGGCGGCCTGGCAACGCTTGAGGAACTCGTCCAGGGCGATCTCGAAGCCGTTCGCCCGCTGGCGGTCGTACTCCATGCCGTTGTGCAGGCGCAGGTTCGGGTCGACGTTGCCGTCGACGATGATCGCGCGGACCTTGTTCGGGTACATGTTGGCGTACGTCGACCCGATCAGGGTGCCGTAGGAGAACCCGGCGAAGGTGAGCTGGGAGTCACCGACGGCGCGGCGCATCCGGTCGAGGTCGCGCACCACGTTGATGGTCGACATGTGCTCGATCAGCGGGCCGGCGTTCTTGCTGCACGCGTCGCTGTAGTCCTGGTCCGCGTCCAGCGTCCCGTCGATCTCGGCCTTGGTGACGGGCACGCCGATCATGCGGTTGGTGACCGCGTCGGCGTCCTCCTGGGTCTTGAAGCACTTGAGCGGGTTGCTCCGGGCCACGCCGCGCGGGTCGAAGCCGACCAGGTCGAACTTGGACTGCACCTCGGCCCCGAAGCGGGAGGTCGTCGCCCACAGGTAGCCACTGCCGCCCGGGCCACCGGGGTTGAGGAACAGCGAACCGATCCGCTTCGACGGGTCGCTCGCCCGCCGCCGCATCATGGCGATGCCGACCTTCTCACCCGAGGGGTTGTCGTAGTCCAGCGGCACGGGGTAGACGGCGCAGTCGTAGATGCCGGGGTCCGGCTTGCTCGGGTCGGGGTTGCACGGCGTCCAGGCGACGGGGGCGACCTTCGCCTCGGCCAGGCCGGGGGCCTGGTCGATGGGCGCGGCCGACGCGGCGACGGCGGTGCCGGTGACAAGTGCGAGGGCACAGGTGACCGCTCCGGCCAACGTGGATATGCGGGACAAGGAACCTCCTCGGTACTGAAAAGGGCGGCCCCAGCCTGTCAGCCGGAGATCTCCGTGGGAAGACCTGGGGGCGGCGTAATTCCTCTGATCGAGAGGCAACGCATCACGAAACATTCTGTGAATGAACCAACTTGACGGTTGATTGACCTGATGCCTCATCATCCGGTCTCGCCGATCGGCCGTCGAGCTTCCGGGTTCGGTGAAGACGAGCCGGGCCACCCCGGGCGATTCCCCGCGCGCCCCGCCCCCGGGAGCACCACTTTTGTGTGGCCGTCCGGGAATTCACGGTCGAGCCGCGCCGGTGCCGCCCGGCGCTCAGCTCACGGGCGCTCCCCGCAGGGCGGCCGCCACCAGCCCCTGGATCGCGTCGGCCTCGGGCTCGCCGCCGCTCACCAGGTGCTCGAAGACCAGGCCGTCGACGCAGGCCAACAGCGTGGCGGTCCGCCCGTCGGGGTCGACCACGCCCCGAGCGGCGAGGAACGCGCGGACGGCGGCGCGCCCGGCGTTCTCGCGCGGGACGAGGATCTCGCGCAGCTCGGGGTCACGCACGCTCTCCACCGCGCAGGCGTACCGGGCGAGCGAGCGCCGCCGCCCGTCGCCGGACAATCGCTGCCGCATCAACTCGGCGATCCCGTCGGCCAGTTCCTCCTCCGATCGGACCGTCACCCGTTCCCCCATGGTGTGCAGCTCGCCCTGGTCCAGCTCCACCAGCCGCCGTACCAGCGCGGTGAGCAGCGCCTGCCTGGTCCGCAGGTAGGCCGAGGTGGTTCCGACCGGCAGCCCGGCCGCCGCGTCGACCGCCCGGTGGGTGAGTCCGCGCACGCCGAGGTCCGCCAGCACCCCGATGGCGGCGTCGGCCAACACCGTCCGCCGGTCCGGCCGCCCCGCATCGTCCCGCTTCTGGTCCTCGTTTCGCCGCATTCCCCCTTTCTACCGGGCCCGCCGCGCCCGTCGCGCATCCCCTCGGGCCGGACCGGCCCCCAGCCCCCGATCGCCGACCGCCCGGCCCGACCCACCCCCGCTCGCCCGCCGACGGCCCGTAGTACGCTCCTTCTACAGCTGTAGAAAGCAGTGGGGCGACGCAGGAGGGACCGGGCATGAGCAACAACAGCGCGGTGGTGGTCGGGGGCGGGATCGGCGGACTGGCGGCCGCGATCGGACTCCGGCTGGCGGGGTGGGACGTGACCGTGGTCGAACGGGCGGCCGTCCTGGACGACGCCGGGGCCGGCATCTCCCTGGCCGCCAACGGGATGCGCGCGCTCGCCACCCTCGGAGTCGGCGAGGCGGTCGAGGCGGCCGCCCGCCGCCAGTACACCGGCGGCACCCGGGCCCCGGACGGCCGCAGGCTCGCCGCCATGGACGGTGCGGCGCTGGAACGCGAGCTGGGCGCCCCGATCGTCGGGATCCCCCGCGCGGCCCTGCACCGCGTCCTGCGCGAGGCGCTGCCCGTCGAGTCCCTCGTCGTCGGCGCCGAGGTGACCGGGGTGGACACCACCCGGCCGTTCCGGGTCCGGGTCGACCTCGGCGGCACCACCCCGGAGGCGGGCCGCCCGAAGACCGACCGACCGCAGACGGGCCGCCTGGCGGCAGGCCACCTGGAGGCCGACCTCCTGGTGGCGGCCGACGGCATCAACAGCCGCCTCCGTCGTCACCTCTTCCCCGACCACCCCGGTCCGGCCTACAGCGGCTCGACGGTGCTGCGCGCGATCACCGAGCGCCCGATCGACGGACTGAAGGCGGACTTCGAGCTGACCTGGGGCCACGGCGCGGAGTTCGGCCACATCGCCTTCCCGGACGGCACCGCCGAGTGGCACGCGGTCCTGAACGCCCCCGCCGGGGTCCGCTACCCGGACCCGTTGACCGAGGTCCGCCGCCGCTTCGCGCGCTGGCACGAGCCGATCCCCGCACTGCTGGCCGCGACCCGGCCGGAGGCGGTCCTGCACCACGACGTCAACGAGCTGGCCACCCCGCTGCCGTCCTACGTCTCGGGCCGGATCGCCCTGCTCGGCGACGCGGCGCACGCCATGACACCCCACCTCGGCCAGGGGGCCTGTCAGGCCCTGGAGGACGCGGTGACCCTGGCGGCGGCGCTCACCGAGGCCCGGACGGTCGAAGGCGCGCTCGCCCGGTACGACGCGGTCCGCCGCCCGCGCAGCCAAACCGTGGCCCGCGACGCCCGCCGGGCCGGCCGGATGGGCCAGCAGCTCGCCCACCCCCTGGCGGTCGGCCTGCGCAACGCCGCGATCCGGCTCACCCCGCCCGGCGCGATGGTCCGGACCGTCCTGCGGCACGCCGACTGGACGCCGCCTCGGATCACTCCCCGTGCCGCCTAGGCAAGAGCCCGCGCCCGCACTTGACCGGGAATCAGGTTAGGCGCCATATTACTTCTCGTGACCCAGCACCCCGAGAGCGGCCCGGCCGCCCCCAGCCTCGACCAGGCGCGCCGCCAGATCGCCCGCTACGGCCTCACGGCCGATCCGCAGGCGATCCTGGTCGCGACCCGGCTGATGGCGGCGGGCGCCCGGCTCGGCCAGGCCGGCGAGGTGCACTTCGGCCGCTTCGGCCTCTCCACCGGACGCTACCGACTGCTGGCGGACCTGGAGGACCACGGCGGAGAGAAGTCCCCCTCCCAGCTCGCGGCAAGCCTGGGCGTCTCCCGGGCGACCGTGACCGGCCTGGTCGACGGCCTGGAACGGGAGGGCCTGGTGGCCCGGCGACCGTCCACCGAGGACGGCCGCGGCAACGTGGTGATCCTCACCGCGCGGGGCGCCGACCGGCTGCGGGAGCTGGCACCCGAGCACTTCGCCCGGATGCAGGCGCTGGTCGGGGGCCTGACCGTCGAGGAGCGCGGCACCTTCCTGGACCTGCTGGCCCGGGTGGTCGCGGGCATGGACGCACTCACCGAGGACTGACCCACCCCGGGCGGGCCGCAATCCGGCGGCCCGCCTCTCTTCAGCCCCAATAGTTAGGCACCTAAGTACAAGCAAATGCTTAGGAACCTAAGCATGGCGCCTGGCGCAGCCGGCCTCAGCCGGGCACGACTGCCCACGAGCGAAAGGAAGAACCGACCCATGAGCAAGAAAGCCCCCGGCGCTCCCCCGCCCTTCATCCTGTGGCGCGAGGTCCTGGTCGCCTACGCCATGCCCGCGGTCACCGCCGGGGCCGGCGGAGCCGTCACCGGCCAGCCGCAGCTGGTGGCCGCCGCGCTCACCACCATCGGCGGCACCTCCGCACTGGTGGCCGCCGCCCTCGGCGCCACGCTGCGCCGCCGCCCCCTCCGCACCCGGCCCGCCCGGACCCCGCGCGCGCTCGCGGCCGCCGCCCTCGGCCTGGCCGCCGCCGCGCTCGGCCTGGCGGTCGGCCTCGCCGCCGCCCGCTGGCTGCCGCAGCTCCCGGCACTCGCCGACAGCCCGTGGCCGAAGCGGCTGCCGATCGACCTGCCGGTCTCCTCGGCGATCGCCGCCACCATCACCACCTGGCGCTGGCGCGGCAGCCGCCCGGCCCGCACCGCGCAGCACCGACTCCCCGCCACACCCCAACCCGAAAGGCAGACGTCATGATCGTCATCATGGGCGCCGCAGGCGCCACCGGTAGCGCCACCCTGCGCAGCCTCGCCGCCCTCGGCGCACCGAGCCGCGCCCTCAGCCGCGACCCCGCCCGGCTGACCGCCACCCTCGACGAGCGCACGCTCGCCCGGACCGCCGTCCTCCCGGCCGACGCCGCCGACCCCGCCTCCCTGCGCGCAGCCTTCCGCGGGGCGCACCACCTCTTCCTCACCATGGCCAACGGCCCACAGCAGGTCCGGTACGAGCTGAACGCGATCGAGGCGGCGATCGACTGCGGCGTGGAACACGTCGTCAAGGTCTCCGCACCCGCCGCCGAGCCGGACTCCCCCGTCGCCGTCTCCCGCGGCCACCACCTGATCGAGGAACGACTGCGGTCCTCCGGCATCACCACCACCGTCCTGCGACCGTACGCGTTCATGCAGAAGCTGCTGCTCCTGGCGCCCGGCATCACCGCCGCCGGGGTGGTGCACGGCGCGATGGGGCAGGCGCGGTGCAACTACGTGGACGTCCGGGACATCGGGGAGGCCGCCGCCGAGGCGCTCACCCGCCCCGAGCTGGCGGGCGGCACCTATCCGCTCACCGGCGGGCGGGCCTACAGCCACCCCGAGCTCACCGCACTGCTGGGCGAGCTGCTCGGCCGGCCGGTCCGCTACCTCGACCTGAGCCCGTCCGAGCTGCACGCCCACCTGGTCGCCCGGGCCGGGATGCCGGACTGGCTGGCCACCCACGTGGTGGAGATCCAGCAGCTCGCGGTGGTCCGCAAGGAGACGCCGGACGACACCTTCCTCCGCCTCGCCGGACATGCTCCGCGTACCCTGGAGGCCTTCCTCGGCGAGAACCTGCACCGGTTCCGCTGACCGCCGGACACGGTGGCGGGTCGGGCACGAACCGAGGGGTTCCGCCCCGGAATCCCCGGCCCGCCACCCCCCTGCCACCCGAAGGGAGCAGCATTCGCTGTGGTGTGGATCACGGTCGAGAAATGGACCTGACGATCCGTCAATTCGACTGACGCCACGTCACATCAATGACGAGAAGGCTCAGTTATTGACTGACGAGCTGTCAGATTCGGCCGTTCCGACGCCAGTTGGCCCGAGTTTCCGTTCCTGCCCGGTCGCCGCGCCGGGGCTACCATCGGTCAGGTTGTCCGCTCCGGCCCCGGAGTGGGATCACCCGGTCAGGCGGTGTTCCCACCGCCCCAGGGGCCGGACATCGGTCGGAACGGGGCGAGGACGAGGAGCGCACGGCTGCCATGACAGCTGAACCGAGCCACCCGGAGCAGTACGCCACGCCACCGCAGGACCCGACGGCACAGGACCCGACGGCGCAGGAGCCGGCCCCGCAGGCCACGCCCACCCGGCCCGAGCAGGCGCTCGCCCTGTTCCCCGGCCGCCCCGCCGCCGCCCCGCGCACCCTGGCCGACGTGCTGGACGCCACCGTACGCGCCCACCCCGACGAGCCCGCCCTGGACGACGGGCACACCGTGCTCAGCTACCGCGCGCTGGCCGCCGAGGTCGAGCAGCTGCGCCGCCGGCTGGCCGCCGCCGGGATCGGCCCCGGCGACCGGGTCGGCGTGCGCGTACCCTCCGGCACCAACGACCTCTACGTCTCGATCCTCTCGGTGCTCGCCGCCGGGGCCGCCTATGTCCCGGTGGACGCCGAGGACCCGGACGAGCGCGCCGAGCTGGTCTTCGGCGAGGCCGCCGTCGCCGCCGTGCTCGGCGCCGGGCGCGCCCTGGCGACCACCGGCGAGCGCGCGCCCGCGCTGGAGCGCCGCCCCACCCCCGCCGACGACGCCTGGATCATCTTCACCTCCGGGTCGACCGGCAAGCCCAAGGGCGTGGCCGTCACCCACCACAACGCCGCCGCCTTCGTGGACGCCGAGGCCGCGCTCTTCCTCCAGGAGGAGCCGATCGGCCCCGGCGACCGGGTGATGGCCGGCCTCTCGGTGGCCTTCGACGCCTCCTGCGAGGAGATGTGGCTGGCCTGGCGGCACGGCGCCTGCCTGGTGCCGGTCCCCCGCTCCCAGGTGCGCAGCGGCGCCGACCTCGGCCCCTGGCTGGCCGAGCAGGAGATCACCGTGGTCTCCACCGTCCCGACCCTGGCCGCGCTGTGGCCGGCCGAGGCGCTCAACGAGGTCCGGCTGCTGATCTTCGGCGGCGAGGCCTGCCCGCCCGAGCTGGTGCAGCGCCTGGTCACCGAGGGCCGCGAGGTGTGGAACACCTACGGCCCCACCGAGGCCACCGTGGTCGCCTGCGCCGCCCTGCTGACCGGCGACGGCCCGGTGCGGATCGGCCTGCCGCTGGACGGCTGGGACCTCGCCGTGGTGGACGAGGCCGGTGTGCCGGTCGCCCCCGGCGGCACCGGACAGCTGGTGATCGGCGGAGTGGGCCTGGCCCGCTACCTCGACCCGGAGAAGGACGCCGAGAAGTACGCCCCGCTGCCCTCGCTGGGCTGGGAACGCGCCTACCGCAGCGGCGACCTCGTCCAGGCGGACCCGGCCGGTCTGCTGTTCCTCGGCCGCACCGACGAGCAGATCAAGCTGGGCGGCCGCCGGATCGAGCTGGGCGAGGTCGACGCGGCCCTGCAGGCCCTGCCCGGCGTGGCGGGCGCGGCGGCCGCGGTGCGGACCGCGCGCGGCGGCAACCAGCTGCTGGTCGGCTACCTGGTGGTCCAGGACGGCTTCGACCGCCAGCAGGCCGTCGAGCGGCTGCGCGCCGAGCTGCCCGCCGCCCTCGTGCCGCTGCTGGCGACCGTCGAGACCCTGCCCACCAGGACCTCCGGCAAGGTCGACCGCAACGCCCTGCCCTGGCCGCTGCCCGAGCTGGAGACCGCCGGCCCGAGCGAGGAGCTGTACGGCACCGAGGCCTGGCTGGCGGAGCAGTGGGCGGAGATCCTGGGGATCAAGGTCGGCGGCCCGCGCGACGACTTCTTCGCGATCGGCGGCGGCAGCCTGGCCGCCGCCCGGCTGACCACCCTGCTGCGCACCCGCTACCCGAGCGCGGCCGTGCTGGACATCTACCAGAACCCGACGCTGCGCAAGCTCGCCCGGCACCTGGAGCGCTCCGCCGGCGAGAGCGCCGAGGCCAGGACGATCGCCCTGGTGCCGACCAGGGCCAAGCTGCTCCAGCTGCTCCTGCTGATCCCGCTGTTCACCGTGGTCGGCCTGCGCTGGACCGTCGCCCTGCTGGCCGCCGGGAACCTGCTCACCCACCTCGGCGACTACCCGTGGGCGCCCACCGCCTCCTGGTGGTGGGTCGGCGCGGGCGCGCTCGTGCTGTACACCCCGCCGGGGCGGCTGGCCGTCGCGGCCGGCGGCGCCCGGCTGCTGCTGCGCGGCCTGCGCCCGGGCAGCCACCCGCGCGGCGGCTCCGTCCACCTGCGACTGTGGACCGCCGAGCGGCTCGCCGAACTGAGCGGCGCGGACTCGCTGTCCGGCGCCTGGCTGGTGCGCTACGCCCGGGCGCTGGGCGCCAAGGTCGCGCCCGAGGTGGACCTGCACTCGCTGCCGCCGGTCACCGGGATGCTGAAGCTGGGCCGCGGCTGCGCGGTCGAGGCCGAGGTCGACCTGTGCGGCTACTGGCTGGACGGCGACCGGCTGCTGATCGGCCAGGTCAAGATCGGTTCCGGTGCCGTGGTCGGCACCCGCTCGACGCTGCTGCCCGGAGCCCGGGTCGGCAAGCGGGCCCACGTGGCGGCCGGCTCCAGCGTCACCGGCCAGGTGCCGACCGGCCAGCGCTGGGGCGGCGCACCCGCCGTCAAGCTGGGCCGCGCCGAGCGCGCCTGGCCCAAGGAGCGCCCGGTCCGCCGGGCCGGCTGGGCCTCGCTGTACGGCGCCAGCGGTGCCGTGCTCAGCCTGCTCCCGGTGCTGCCCGCGCTCGCCGCGCTGGCGGTGCTGTCCCGGTTCGTCGACCAGGGCGCGGCCCTCGGCCCGGCGCTCGGCGGCGCGCTGCTCGGGCTGTTGCCCGCCACGCCGGCGTTCGGCGCGGTGTACGCGGCGCAGCTGGTGGTGCTGGTCCGGTTGCTGAGCACCGGCCTGGTCCCCGGGACGCACCCGCTGCACGGCCGGGTCGGCTGGCAGGCGTGGACCGTCACCCAGCTGATGGACCGGGCCCGCGAGGTGCTGTTCCCGCTCTACGCCGGGCTGGTCACGCCGCTGTGGCTGCGCGCCCTCGGGATGCGGGTCGGCCGTGGCGCGGAGGTGTCCACGGTGCTGGCGCTGCCCAGTCTGACCACGGTCGGCGACGGCGCGTTCCTGGCCGACGACACCCTGATCGCCCCGTACGAGCTGGGCGGCGGCTGGGTGCGGCTCGGCGAGGCGAAGGTCGGCGAGCGGGCGTTCCTCGGGAACTCGGGGATGACCGCGCCGGGCCGCTCGGTGCCCAAGCGCGGCCTGGTGGGCGTGCTGTCGGCGACGCCGGCGAAGGCGAAGAAGGGCGGCTCGTACCTGGGCATGCCGCCGATGCGGCTGCCGCGCTCGGCGGACCAGGCCGACCAGAGCCTGACGTACGAGCCGCCGGCCCGGCTGCTGTGGGCGCGCGGGCTGGTCGAGGTGGGCCGGCTGGTGCCGGTGCTGGCCTCGGCGGCGCTGGGCGTGCTGACCGTGGCGGCGCTGTCCTGGCTGGCGGCCGGCTCGCCGCTGACCGCCGCGCTGCTGTCGGGCCTGGTGCTGCTGGCGGCCGGTGTGCTGGCCTGTGTGGTCGCGGTGGCTGCCAAGTGGCTGCTGGTCGGGCGGTTCCGGGCGGTGGAGCACCCGCTGTGGAGCGGCTTCGTGTGGCGCAACGAGCTGGCGGACACCTTCGTGGAGATGCTGGCGGTGCCGTGGCTGGTCGGCGCGGTGCCCGGCACCCCGGTGCTGAACCTGTGGCTGCGCTCGCTCGGCGCGCACGTCGGACACGGGGTCTGGTGCGAGAGCTACTGGCTGCCCGAGGCGGACCTGGTCACCCTGGGTGACGGGGTCACCGTCAACCGGGGCTGCGTGGTGCAGACGCACCTCTTCCACGACCGGATCATGCGGATGGATACTGTGGTCCTCCGCGAGGGCGCCACCCTGGGCCCGGGCGGCATCGTGCTGCCCGGCAGCACGGTGGGCGCGCGCAGCACGCTGGGCCCGGCCTCGCTGGTGATGCGCGCCGAGTCCGTCCCCGCCGACACGCGGTGGCTGGGCAACCCGATCGAGGCGTGGCAGACCACGCCGTGACCACCTCCCCGTCCCCCCGTCCCGGCCCGCAGGAAGCGCACGCCCCCGTGAAGCCCAAGCACGTCCCGGCGGCCGCAGGTGCCCCGGACCCGTACTTCCCGACCAGCGGCGACCACCGCTACCGGGTGCACCGCTACGAGCTGGCGCTGGACTACCGGCCCGGGCCCAACCGGCTGGCCGGCTCGGCCCGGCTGAGCGCGGTCGCGGACGCGGCGCTGGCGGAGTTCGCGCTCGACCTGGCCGAGTTCCGGATCGGCCGGGTGCTGGTCGACGGCCGGGCCGCCCGCTACACCCACCGCGGCGGCAAGCTGCGGATCCGCCCCGCCAAGGCGCTCGCGCCGGGCGCGGCGTTCACCGTCGAGGTGCACTACACCGGCAACCCGCGCCCGGTCCGCAGCCCGTGGGGCGGCCTGGGCTGGGAGGAGCTGACCGAGGGCGCGCTGGTGGCGAGCCAGCCGGTCGGCGCGCCGTCCTGGTTCCCGTGCAACGACCGGCCCGCCGACAAGGCGACGTACCAGATCGCGATCACCACGGCGTCCCCGTTCACCGTGGTGGCGAGCGGCCGGCTGCTGACCCGCACCACCAAGGCGTCCAGCACCACCTGGGTGTACGAGCAGAGCGCGCCCACCCCGACGTACCTGGTGACGGTGTCGATCGGGCACTACCGGCCGGTGCCGCTGGCGGTGCGCCCGGCGGTGCCGCAGACCGGCTACGTGCCGGAGCGGCTGGCCGCCGCCTTCGCCCGGGACTTCGCCCGGCAGCCGGAGATGGCGGCCTACTTCGGCGAGGTCTTCGGCCCGTACCCGTTCGGCGAGTACGCGGTGGTCGTCGCGGACGAGGAACTGGACGTCCCGGTGGAGGCCCAGGGCGTCGCCACCTTCGGCACCAACCACCTCGGCGGCGGCTGGGAGCGCGAGCGGCTGATCGCCCACGAGCTGGCCCACCAGTGGTTCGGCAACAGCGTCACGATCGCCGACTGGCGGCACATATGGCTCAACGAGGGCTTCGCCAAGTACGCGGAGTGGCTCTGGTCCGAGCACGCCGGCGGCCCGGGCGCGGCCGTGCACGCCGCCGCCGCACACCGGCTGCTGGCCGGGCTGCCGCAGGACCTGCGGCTCGGCGACCCGAGCCGGAAGCTGATGTTCGACGACCGGCTGTACCAGCGCGGCGGACTGCTCGTGCACGCGCTGCGGCGGGTGCTCGGCGAGGACGCGTTCTTCGCGATGCTGCGGGACTGGACGAGCGCCAACCGGCACGGCGTGGTCTCCACCGACGACCTGCGCGCCCACGCCGCCCGGTACACCACGGCCCCGCTCGGCCCGCTCTTCGAGGCCTGGCTGGAGCGGCCGGAACTGCCACCGCTGCCGGACTGACCGTCCCGGCCGATCGGGGCGGGCCGATCGCGTGCGGAGCCGGGTCGTGGCGGGACGATCGGGTCCGGAGCCGGGTCGTGGCGGGACGATCGCGTCCGGAGCCCGGTCGTGGCGGGTCAGGCCGGTTAAACCGGTCGGCCCCGCGGCCGGGCTGGACTACTGTCCGTACACATGTCCATGAGTCCAGAAGCCCACATGACCGACCTGCCCCCCGAGCTGCTGCCCGCCACCCGCCGCGCGCTGCTGCACCGGCTCGCCGTCGCCCAGGCCGAGGGGCGCACGCCCTCGATGGTCGCCGGGGTGCTGCGCGACGGGCGGCCGGTGTGGAGCGGCGCCCGCAGCATGATCGACGGGCACGCGCCGACCCCCGACGTCCAGTACCGGATCGGCTCGCTCACCAAGACCTTCGTCGCCGTGCTGGTGCTCCGACTGCGCGACGAGGGCCTGCTCGACCTCGCCGACCCGCTCTCCCGCCACCTGCCCGGCACCCCCGCCGGCGACGCGACCATCGCCCAACTGCTCTCGCACTCCTCGGGCCTGACCGCGGAGACCCCCGGCCCCTGGTGGGAGCGGACCGACGGCGCGCTGCGGCCCGGCCTCGACGACATCCTGGAGGACGAGCGGCCGCTGAAGCACCCGGCCGGGCGGGTGTACCACTACTCCAACCCCGGCTACGCGCTGCTCGGCGCGCTGGTGGCCAAGCTCCGCGGCGAGCCCTGGGGCGAGGTGCTGCGCCGCGAGGTGCTCGCCCCGCTCGGGATGGAGCGCACCACGCTGCTGCCCGAGCACCCGCACGCCGGGGGCTTCGCCGTCCACCCCTGGGCCGACGTCATGCTGCCCGAGCCGCTCACCGACACCGGACTGATGGGCCCGGCCGGCCAGCTCTGGTCCACCATCGCGGACCTGGCCCGCTGGGCGGCCTTCCTGTCGGCCGGCGACGACAAGGTGCTGTCCGCCGGCACCGTCGCCGAGATGCGCCGCCCGGCCGTCGCCCCGGACGACGCCGAGTGGACCAGCGGCTACGGCCTCGGTCTGCAACTGCGCCGCCACGAGGGCCGGTTGCTGTACGGGCACACCGGCTCGATGCCCGGCTTCACGGCGGGCCTGTGGATCAGCGAGTCCGACGGCCTGGCCGCGTACGCCCTCTCCAACGCGACCAGCGGTGCCAGCGCCGCCGCGCTGGCCGCCCAGCTGATCGCGCTCACCGCCGAACTCGAGCCCCGGCTGCCCGAACCGTGGCGCCCGCTGGCCGAGGTGGACGCGGAACCGCTGGAGCTCACCGGCCCCTGGTACTGGGGCGCCATGCCGGCCGTCCTGCGGCTGCGGCCCGGCCGGGTCCTGGAGCTCACCCCGCTCACCGGCGCCGGCCGGGGCTCGCGGTTCCGGCCCGAGGCGGACGGCACCTGGACGGGTGTCGAGAACTACTACGCGGGCGAGACCCTGCGGGTGGTCCGCCACCCCGACGGCACCGTCAGCCACCTCGACGTCGGCTCCTTCGTCTACACCCGCGAGCCGTACGGCCCGGCCGGCGCCGTCCCGGGCGGGGTCGACCCGGAGGGCTGGCGGGTGTTCTGAGCCGCGCGCCGCGGCCGTGGCGGCCACGGCGTGACGGCCGGGCGTCACGGCGGAGACGTGACGACGTGGTCGTGACAGCGGGGGCGTACGGTGCGGCCCGTACGCCCCCGCGGCAGGTGTTGTCCACCCCCGGCGGACGAGCGCCCGATGCCGGTCAAGTGACCACCCGGCCACGGGTGTTCCCATTCAACAGGTGCACATCTGCGCTCCTCCGGGCCGCAACGTAGATGCCAACCGGCTCGGAGAGACATACGGGGACCGGTTCGCGTCCATGCCCAACCGCCTGCGGACCGGGACGGTGCCCTGGCGATCCACGGCACCGCCGATCGTGCTGCCCTGGAGGGTCCGCCATGACCACCGTCCCCACGTACGCTCCGTCCGCAGTCGCCACCACCCACGACGCCCCGGCGGTCCCCGCGCCTCGCCCCCAGCCCGCCGCCCCGGCCGCGTACACCGTCTCCCTCGCCCGCGACGAGGACGACGTGCGCGCCGCCCAGCGGCTGCGCCACCAGGTCTTCGGCGCCGAGCTCGGCGCCGTGCTGCACAGCCCGGTCGCGGGCCTGGACGTCGACCCGTTCGACGAGTACTGCGACCACCTGCTGGTCCGCGAGGGCGAGCAGGGCGCCGTCATCGGCACCTACCGGCTGCTGCGGCCCGAGGCCGCCCGCCGGGCCGGCCGGCTGTACTCCGACGGCGAGTTCGACCTCTCCGCGCTCGCGCCGGTCCGCCCGGGCCTGGTCGAGCTCGGACGCTCCTGCATCCACCCCGACCACCGGGGCAACGGCGCCGTCATCAACCTGATGTGGGGCGGCATCGCGCGCTACCTGGCCGACACCGGCAACACCTGGGTCGGCGGCTGCTGCTCGATCGAGCTGGCGGACGGCGGTGCCACCGCGGCCCGGGTCTGGGACACCGTCAGCGCCAAGTACCTGGCGCCCGAGGAGTACCGGGTCACCCCGCACCGGCGCTGGGACGCCACCGGGGTGGCGCGCGCGGAGCGGGGCGCGCTGCCGGCCCTGCTCCGCGGCTACCTGCGGCTGGGCGCCTGGGTCTGCGGCGAGCCCGCGTACGACCCGGACTTCGACTGCGCCGACCTGTACGTGCTGCTGTCGCTGGAGCGCACCGACCCGCGCTACCTGCGGCACTTCCTGTCCGGCGTACCCGCCTCGGGCGCCTCGTCATGAGCGTCTGGCTGCCCACCGCGACGTGCCGGCCCGAGACCTGCCTGGCCGACGCCTCGCCGGGGGTGTCCCACCCCCGGCGGGCGCTGCGGCTGACGGCCTGTCTGGCGGTGCTGCTGGCGGGGATCGTGCTCATCCCGCCGGCCCGGCTGGTCCCGTACGGCGCCCGGATCCGGCTGGTCCGGTTCTGGGCGCGGGTCGTGCTGCGCAGCCTCGGGGTGACCGTCCACCTCGCCGGGCCCGGCGGACCGGGTTCCGGCGGGCCCGGTCTCGGTGGGCCCGGCTCCGGCAGGTCGGCTGCCGGCTCGGGTGGCGGGGTGCTCGTGGTGGCCAACCACGTGTCCTGGCTGGACATACCGCTGCTCGCCGCCGGGCGGCCGGGCCGGTCTCTGGCCAAGACCGAGGTCCGGCAGTGGCCGGTGCTCGGCCCGCTGATCGCCCGCTGCGGCACCGTCTTCCTGGACCGCGACCGGCTGCGGACGCTGCCGGACACCGTGGCGGCGGTGGCCCGGGTGCTGCGCTCCGGGCAGCCGGTGATCGTCTTCCCTGAGGGGTCGACCTGGTGCGGGCGGGAGAGCGGCCGGTTCCGGCCCGCGCTGTTCCAGGCGGCGGTGGAGGCGGAGGCCGACGTCCAGCCGGTGACGATCCGCTACCGGCTGGCGGACGGGCGGCCGACCAGCGTGCCCGCGTTCATCGGGGACGACGGGCTGCTCACCTCGCTCGCCCGGGTGGTCGCGGCCCGCGGGCTGGTCGCCGACGTGACCTTCCTGCCGCCGATACCGCCGCCCGGCCCGCAGCCCAGCCGGGCGGGCGCCCGGCGCGAGCTGGCCCGCAGGGCACAGGCGGCGATCGAAGGCATCCGCTGACGGGACGCCCGCGAGACCGTCGATCCGTCGATCCGCCGATCCCGGTCGGCCGGTTCCGCTCGCCGGTTCCGCTCGCCGGTTCCGCTCGCCGGTTCCGCTCGCGGGTCACGGCGGCAGGTCGCGGCGGCAGTGTGCGGCGGCAGCGTGCGCGGCAGGTCAGGCCGAGCGGGCCCCGGCCGGCTCCGCCGGTCGCGGACGGGCGGGGTCCGACGGCGCGACCGGACGGGCCCGGCCGAGCAGGACGGCGACCAGGACGGCCGTGGCCACCAGCGCGAGCGCCCCGCAGCGCGTGGCGAGGTGGATGCCGTCGACGAAGGCGCCGTCCACCGCCTCCTGGAGCGGACCTGGCAGGGCCGCCGCCGCGCCGCCACCGCCGTGCACCGCACCGGTGGGCGCGTTCGCGACCGGGCCGACGGCGTCCGGCGGGACGCCGAGCCGGTGCAGCGCGGCCGTCAGGGAGTCGGTCAGCCGGTTGGTCAGGACGGCGCCCAGCACCGCGATCCCCAGCACACCGCCGAGTTCACGCAGGGTGTTGATGGCCGCCGAGGCCATTCCGGTCTGCGCCGGGGCGACCCGCTGCATCACCCCGATCGACACCGGGGTGAAGGTGAGCCCCATCCCGAGGCCCATCGCGAACAGCGTCCACAGGTACTCGGGGTAGCGGGCGTGGTCCCCGTACAGCGACAGTCCGCCGAGGCCGGCCGCGCAGAGGAGGAGGCCGAGCACCAGCGGCGGCCGCGGCCCGTGGCGGGCGGTCAGCCGGCCGGAGAGCGGTGCGGCGACCACCAGCATCGCGGTCATCGGCAGCCCGGCGTAGCCCGCGGCGGCCGGGGACCAGCCGAGGGTGCCCTGCATCATCAGCGGCAGGAAGAACAGCGCGCCGAACATCCCGAAGCTGACCATGAACCCGCTGAGCAGCGCGCCGCCCAGCATCCCGTCACGGAACAGCCGCAGCTCCAGCATCGGCTCGGCGAGGCGCAGTTCGAGCAGCAGGAAGGCGAGCAGCAGCGCGACGGCGGCCACCCCGCAGCCGAGCACCCGGGGGTCGGTCCAGCCCCGGTTCGGGCCCTCGATCAGCGCGTAGACCAGCAGGCCCAGTCCGGCGGCGGACAGGGCGAGACCGCCGAGGTCGATCCGGCGGGCGCGCGGCGGGATGTCCGGGAGCACCCGGACGGCGAGCAGCAGTCCGGCGACGCCGATCGGCACGTTGATCCAGAACACGCTGGCCCAGCCGAGGTGTTCGACCATCGGGCCTCCGACCACCGGGCCGACCGAGAGGCCGAGCGCGGAGACCCCGGACCAGGTGGCGATGGCCTTGGCCCGCTCCTGCTCGTCGGTGAAGACGTGCCGCAGCAGGGCGAGGCTGCCGGGGGTGAGCAGCGCGGCGCCGACGCCCTGGAGCATCCGGGCGCCGACCAGCACGCCGATCGTCCCGGCGAGCGCGGCCCCGGCCGAACCGAGGGTGAAGAGGGCGAGGCCGAGCCGGAAAACCCGGGTGCGGCCGTACCGGTCGCCGAGCGCGCCACCGGTCAGCACGAAGGCCGCGTAGACCAGGCTGTAGCCCTCCGCGACCCACTGCAGGCCGCTGATGCCGGCGTCCAGATCCCGGCCGATGCGGGGCAGGGCGTTGTTGACGATGACGTTGTCCAGCATGGACATGAACATGGTGACGCAGAGCGTGAGCAGCGCGAGCCGTCGGCGGCGGGCGCTCGACTCGTCCATGGATTCCCTCCCGGCCATGAGTCCCTAACAGTGTTAGGGGTCGATGTGACAGCCACAGAGTGCACCTAACGGTGTTAGATTGCAAACGGGAATCCACCGCGGGAATCCACCACGCAGCCGGAGGCGTCCGCACAGCCATGCCGCAGAACCACACCGACACACCCGGAACCGACGGCACGACACCCGCCGTGACCAGGGAGGCCCTCGCCCAGGCAGCACTGCGGGTACTGGAACGGGACGGCCTGGCCGGACTGTCCATGCGCAAGGTCGCCGCCGAGGTCGGCGTCAAGGCCGCCTCGCTGTACTGGCACGTCCGCAACAAGCAGGAGCTGCTCGACCTGCTCACCGACGCGGTGATGGGATCCGCCGAGCCCCCGCCGCGCGAGGGCGGCTGGCGCGAACAGTTCCACGCGTACTGCCGGCGCTACCGCCGGCTGCTGCTCGACACCCGGGACGCGGCCAAGGTCGTCGCCGGCCGGCTCGCCCCCGGGCCCAACCTGCTCGGGCTGATGGAGGACCAGCTGGACCGGCTCCGCGCGGCCGGCTTCTCCGACGCCGACGCCGCCATGGCGAACTACCTGCTGGGCGCCTTCGTCCAGGGCTTCGTGCTCCAGGAACAGTCCCCGATCTCGGCCTCCGAGGTCCTCGGCACCAGCCGCCGGGACATCGCCGACGCCGCCGGAGACCTGTTCCGCGCCCTGCCCGCCGAGACCTTCCCCAACCTGGTCGACCTCGCCGACGACCTCACCGCGCCGAACATGGACGCCCGCTTCGAGTTCGGCGTCCAGCGGATCCTCGACGGCCTCGCGGCCCTGCTGCCGCCGGAGCGGCGCTGACCCGACGCCGGGGTAGGCTCGCCGGGCCCGCCCGTACGACGACGGAGGAATCACCGATGACCGAGCTCTACCCCCTCTACGAGCCGTACGCACAGGGCCTGTTGGACGTCGGCGACGGACAGCGGATCCACTGGAACACCTCCGGGAACCCGGCGGGCAGGCCGGCCGTGGTGGTGCACGGCGGCCCCGGCTCCGGCCACGGCCCGGGCTCCCGGCGGTACTTCGACCCGGAGCACTACCGCCTGGTCCAGTTCGACCAGCGCGGCTGCGGGCTCAGCCTCCCGTCCGCCGCCGACCCGTCCACCAGCCTGGAGCACAACACCACCGCGCACCTGATCGCCGACATGGAGCGGCTGCGCGAGCACCTCGGCATCGACAAGTGGCTGCTGTACGGCGGATCCTGGGGCTCCACGCTGATCCTCGCGTACGCCCAGGCCCACCCGGAACGGGTCTCCGCGATCGTGATCTGCGGGGTCACCATGACCCGCCCCGAGGAGACCGACTGGCTCTACCGGGGCGTGGGCCGCTTCCTGCCCGGCCCCTGGGAGGCGTTCCGGGACTTCCTTCCGCCCGCCGACCGGGACGGGGACACCGCCGAACTGCTCGCGGCCTACAGCCGGCTGCTCGACAGCGCCGACGAGTCGGTCCGGCGGGCCGCCGCCAACGCCTGGGCCACCTGGGAGGACGCGGTCATCTCGCACGAGACACTGGGCAAGCCGAACGCGTACACCGACCGACCCTCCGACGCGCTGGTGGCCTTCACCCGGATCACCGCGCACTACTTCTCGCACCAGGCCTTCCTTGAGGACGGCCAACTGCTGCGCGACGCCGGGCGGCTGGCCGGAATCCCCGGCGAGCTGATCCACGGCAGGCTGGACCTCGGCGGGCCGCTCGCCACCGCCTGGCAGCTGGCCAAGGCCTGGCCGGACGCCCGACTGACGGTCATCGACGAAGCCGGGCACACCGGAAGCCCACGGATGAGGGAGGCGGTCCTGGCAGCGGTCGAGCGCTTCGCCTGAGCCGCCGCGCGCTGCGGCTGTGCGGTCGCGAGCTTCGGCTGAGCGGCCGTGAGCTTCGGCTGAGCCGCCGCGCGCCTCCCCGGACGGTTGGGCCGTTCGTGCGAATGGTCCAGACCCAGTAAGCCCTACCATACGACGCATGATCGCCTATGCCCCAGCCGCCCTGTTCTTCCTGTTGTTCGGAATCGGGGTACTACGCGACCGCCGCCGGTTCAGCAACGCCGTCCTGCTCGGCATCGCCGTCTCCCTGCTCTTCCTCGCCATGCTCGCCGAACTCCGCAAGGCGCCCAGCATGGTGATCACGCTCGCGGCGGCGGTCATCGTCCTCCTCCCCGCCCTCGGCACGGCGGCCCTGGTCTGGTTCCTGCTCGCCAACGGCCTGACCATGATCCGCAAGGAGGGCAGGCGGCCGGCCAACCTGCTGTCACTGCTCGCCGGGCTGGGCATCCTCGCGGTCATCGGGCTGCTGGTCGCGGCCCTCGTCTTCCACTCCCGGCAGCTGGCCGCCCTGGCGGGCACCGCGGTCCTGGTGGTCGGCTACGTCTCCTTCCTGTTCACCTGCTTCGTCGGCTACGCCTTCCTGTACAGCCGCCACCGACCGCGCCGGGACGTGGACTTCGTGGTCGTGCTCGGCTCCGGCCTGATCGGCGGCGAGCGCGTCCCGCCGCTGCTGGCCAGTCGGCTGAACCGGGGCCGCGAGGTGTACGAGAAGCAGGCAGCCCGCGGCAACCCTCCGGTGTTGATCACCTCGGGCGGCCAGGGGCCGGACGAGAAGCTCCCGGAGTCCCACGCGATGGCCGACTACCTGGTCGAACGCGGCTTCCCCGAGGAGCACATCGAGCGGGAGGACCGCTCGCGCACCACCGAGGAGAACCTGCTGTTCAGCAAGGCCATCATGGAACAGGCCAAGCCCGGCTACCGCTGCGTCGTGGTCACCAACAACTTCCACGCCTTCCGGGCCGCCCTGCTCGCCCGTCAGACCGGCGTCAACGGCCACGTCTTCGGCTCGCCCACCGCCCGGTACTACTGGCCGAGCGCGACCATCCGCGAGTTCGCCGCGATCTTCCTCTCGCACAAGCTGGTCAACTTCGGGATCTGCGGGTTCATCGCCCTCTGCGGGGTGCTCGCGGCCCTCTGAACCAGCACGGGACCGCCGGCTTCGCACGCCTCCGGAGTCCCGTAGGGCGGGCCCCGGTCGCCTCGGCGACCGGGGCCCGCCCGTTCCGGAGATGAGGCCCGTTCCGAAGATGAGGTCTGCCCCGGAGACGAGGCCCGGCCCGGAGATGACGAGGCCCGGAGACGACCAGGCCCGGTCAGGCGGCCGGACGGGAAGTCAGGATCGCGCAGGTGGTGGTGGCGTGGGCGTAGAGCTTGCCGTTCTCCGCGCCCACCACCCTGGCCTCGGCCGTGGCCATCGTCCGGCCCAGGTGCAGCACCACGCCCTCGCAGCGCAGCGGCCCCGAGTCGGCGAACAGCGGGCGCAGCATGTGGACGTTGAGCTGGGTGGTGGTGTAGCCCACCCCGGCCGGCAGCCTGCTCATCACCGCGCAGCCGAGCGCCGAGTCGAGCAGGGTGGCGAGGTAGCCCCCGTGCACGGTGTTCATCGGGTTGTGGAGGTGGTCTCCGGGTTCGCCCTGGAACACCGCCGTCCCGGGCTTCACCTCGGTCAGGTGGAAGTCCATGGTGCTGCAGATCGAGGGCTCCGGGATCCGTCCGGCGATCCACTCCAGCAGGAACTCCTCTCCGGTCAGGTGGGCGTACTCGGTGATCGGCCGGCCGGGCGTCCAGGTGTGCGTCCGGGTGCGCTGCTCCGGTCCGTTCGCGGGCCACGGACCTTCGTGGGCGGTCTCGTCGGTGGTCATGGGATCAACCTGCCCGGTTCGACCGTTCGTCTCAAGTGCCTTCCGCCGTACGGCCGGTACTGACCAGGGCGGCGCCAGGGCGCGCGGCGGGCCGGTGGATGTCGGCACGGCAGGGCGGCAGGGCGGCAGGGCGGTGGGACGGCACTGCGCCCCGCCACCGCGGCACTGCTCACCGCCGCCACCCTCGCGCTCGCCACCGCCACCCCGGCACAGCCGGGGCCTCCCCCGCCGCGGCCCCCGCGACGGCCCGCCTCCCCCCGCGCATCGTGAGGCTCATCCCGCCCCCGCTTCCGCTCCCGCCCGGAGCCCGGCGAACAGGTCGGTCTCGATCCCGCCCGCCCGGGCCGCCCCGGCCGCCGCGCCGGCCTCCGGCACCAGGCTCCGGGCCAGGTGGTAGTCCTCGGTCGGCCAGACCTCGCGCTCGATGTCCCGCGGGTGGGCCATGAAGGCCACGCCCGGCTGGACCTGGGTGGCGTGCGCCAGCATCGCCGCGTCCCGTACGGCGAACTGCTCGGCGCACGCGATCCGGGTGGTGGTGGCCAGGGCCGGTGGGGTGTCGGGCCAGCCGGCGAGCAGCTCTCCCATCTCCGAGGGCACGCCCCGTTCCGTCATGCCCTCGTCCAGGGCCTGGAACCAGGCCCTGGAGAGCGCCAGGTGGTAGTAGAGCTTGGACACCTGCCAGGGCTCGCCCAGTTCGGGGTGGAGCTCCGGGCCGGCCGCGGCCTCGACGGCCGCCACGGTGACCCGGTGAGTCATCACGTGGTCCGGGTGCGGGTAGCCGCCCGTCTCGTCGTAGGTGACCACCACCTGTGGGCGGAACTCCCGGATCAGCGCGACCAGCGGCGCCGCCGCGAGCTCCACCGGCTCGGCCGCGAAGCAGCCCTCCGGGAGCGGTTCGTCCGGCCCTGGCATCCCGGAGTCGATGAACCCGAGGAACCGCTGGCGCACACCGAGGATCTCCCGGGCGGCCGCCATCTCCTCTCGCCGGACGCGGGCGAGGTCGGCCCGGACCTCCGGCCGGTCCATGGCCGGGTTGAGCACCGAGCCGCGCTCGCCGCCGGTGCAGGTGGCGACCAGGACGTCCACCCCCTCGGCCGCGTACCGGGCCAGGGTGGCCGCACCCTTGCTGGACTCGTCGTCGGGGTGCGCGTGCACGCTCAGCAGGCGCAGGCCGTCGGGGTGACGGGTGAACACGGGTACCTCCAGGGTCTGGGTGGCCGGGAACCGGCCGGTGATCGGAACGCGGCCGGCGGTCAGTCGGCCCGGCGGGTGTTCGGGTAGAGCAGCGCCGGGGCGATGGCGAGCGCGGACAGGGCCAGCACCCACCAGAAGGTCTCGCCGAAGGCCGCACCCGGCCGGCCCGGGTGCCCGCCCTGCGCCTGCTGGAGCGCCAGCGTCAGCACGGCCGTACCGAGCGCCCCGCCCACCCGGTTCAGCACGTTGACCGCACCCGCCGCCGCGGGCACCTGGTCCTTCTCGACGCTCCCGTACACCACCGCCAGGCCCGGGATCGCGATGATCCCCATGCCCGCACCGCGCAGTGCCAGCGAGCCGGCTATCAGCCAGTCGGCCGGTTCGGAGCCGCTGCCCAGCTGGGTGAACGCGACCGTGCCGACCAGGGAGCAGGCGATCCCGATCATGATCAGCGGGCGCGGCGCGAAGCGGTCGGTGATCCGCGCGGCCAGCATCGCGGTGACCGCCGTGCCGAGGGCCTGCGGCGCCAGCAGCAGGCCGGCCTCCACCGCACCGGCGTGCTTCACCTGCTGGTAGTAGAGCGGTACCAGGAACATCGAGCTGTAGAGCGCGGCGCCCTGGAGGAAGCTGTTGGCCGTCGCCACGGCGAAGCCGCGCCGGGCGAACAGCCGCAGGTCGATCAGCGGCGTCCGGACACCGCCGCGCCCCATCCGCAGCGCGTGCCAGCCGTAGACCGTCACCAGCACCGCGCCCGCCACCAGGGCGACCCAGCCGGCCGTCGCACCGTCACCGATCGTCGCGAGCCCGTAGACCAGCCCGGTCAGACCGGGCGAGAGCAGCACCAGACCGGTCACGTCCAGCCGGGACTTCGGCGCGTCCGACGCCTCGTCAGCCGGCAGCCAGCGGGCGGCGAGCAGCAGGATCACCAACCCGACCGGCACGTTCAGCAGGAACATCCACCGCCAGTCGAAGTGCTCCAGCACCAGCCCGCCGAGGATCGGCCCCAGGACCGGAGCCAGGCTGATCGGCAGCATCAGCGTGCCCATCACCCGCCCGACCCTGGACGGCCCGGCCGCTTGTATGATGATCGCTTGGCCGAGCGGTTGAATCATCCCGCCGCCGATCCCCTGCAGCACCCGGAAGGCGATCAGACTGCCCGTCGACCAGGCCAGGCCGCACAGCGCCGATCCGAGCACGAACAGGACGACCGAGGCGAGCCACGCCCGCCGCCCACCGAAGCGACCGGCGGCCCAACCCGAGAGCGGCATGGTCAGCGAGATCGCCAGCAGGTACCCCGTGGCCACCCACTGCACCGCCGCGATCGAGCTGTGCAGGTCGCGGCCGACGGAGTCGATGCCGACGTTGACGATCGTGCTGTCCAACAACGCGAGCACCGGCCCCAGCGCGAGCACCCCGCCCATCTTCCACAGGCCCGGCGGAATCGGCTCCGGCGCCTCCCCCCGGACCCCTCCCGGCCGGCCCTTCGCGGTGACGGATGTGCTCATGCGCCCTCCCCTGGTCGCCCTCGAGCGAGCCGCCCCCCGAACGCGGACGCCCACTCGGGCAGCCCCTCCGGCTGCCTCGAGAAGAACTTAGGACGGACCCATCGACTGGGTCAAATCAAATTTCTGTGCTCGACCCAGTGAACTGCGCTACGCTCCCCCCATGACCGAATCCGGGACCACGCCGAACCTGCGCGAGCTCAACAAGCGCCGCACCCGCGAGGCGATCTCGCACGCCGCGACCAGACTCTTCGTCGAGCGGGGCTTCGACCGCACGACCATCGCCGAGGTCGCGGCCGCCGCCGGCGTCGCCAAGATGACCGTCACCAACCACTTCCCGCGCAAGGAGGACCTCTTCTTCGACCTGCACGAGGAGCTGGTCGCCCGGCTCGCCGGAACCGTCGCCGGGCGCGCACCGGGCGAGTCCGCGCTCGCCGCGCTGCGCCGCGACTGCCTCGCCGGCCTCGACCGGCACGACGCCCGGCTCGGCTTCTCCGGCCCCGACTTCGCCCGCACCGTCTTCGACAGCCCGGCACTGGCCGCCCGACTGCGCGAGCTGCACGAGCAGGGCGAGACGGCGCTCGCCGAGGCACTGGCCGAGGCGGTGCACGAGAGACCCGTCGGCTTCGAGTGCCGGGTCGCCGCCGCGCTGCTCGCCGCCGTCGACCGGGCGGTGTTCGCCGAGGTGTTCCGCCGCACCCTGGCCGGCGAGGAGCAGTCGGCGATCGCCGCCGCGGTGCACCCCTCCGCGGTCCAGGCCTACGACCGACTGGAGGGCGTCCTCGGGACTTTCGCCGTGCGGGAGGCCTGAAGCCCGCCCCGGCGGGCTTCGACCGCCGCGGCGCCGGCCGGTCAGCGGCAGTTGCCGCCCGGAGGGCCACCCCACGCCAACAGCCCCAGGTCAGGGGGCCCTTGACGAAAGGTTGACCTGCTCACGGCAGAAGGTTGACGATCGCCGCCTCTATGGTCGGCCCATGCCCTCACAGCCCATCAGGCCCACCGCCCTGCCGGTCCTGCCCTACCGCAAGCCCACCCGGGGCCGGGACTACTGGGTCCTGGACAACGTGCTGCCCGACCCGGACGCCGTCCGCGAGCGCTGCCTGGCCCGCGGGGACTGGACGGAGGGCTACCCCCACCGCCCCGAGACCTGGCCCGGACTGCGCACCATGCCGGGCCTGGAGCCCGAGGAGCTGGCCCGGGTCGAATCGCTGGTCCGCAAGGCCACGGGCGCCTCCCGGCTCTGGGTACAGAGCACCCCGGGTGGCGGCACGCTCAACCACAACTGCGTCCAGGTCGTCGGCGCCGGCGAGTCGGAGTCCCGCCCGCACACCGACTCCCGCGCACTCTGCCGCTACGCCGCCGTCCTCTACCTCAGCCCCGGCGCCCCCAAGGACGCCGGCACCAGCTTCTACCGCCAGCAGTTCCCCGGCGGGCGCCTCGGCGGCAACCTGGTCGACGCCCCGCACAGCAACCTGGTCGAGGCGCTCGGCACCCGCCGCGTGCCGGCCGACCACTTCACCGAGGACGTCCGCGTCCCCAACCGCTACAACCAGCTGCTCCTCTACCACGCCAACCTCATCCACAGCGCCACCGGCTACTACGGCACCGAGCTGGCCGAGCGGCGGATGACGGCGGTCTTCTTCTGGATGGCCTGACTCCGCACGTCGCCTCCGGGTGAGCCACTCACTCCGGTACGACCCGCCCGTCCCTCACCCGGCCCCGACGTGCGCCAGGCTCGCCCTGGTCAGCGCCGCCGCCAGCCGGGCCGACTCCCCCGGACCGACCAGCGCCGCCAGTCCCTCCGGCTCACCGGGCAGGCCGAGCGTCCGGGCCTCCGCCAGCACCCGCTCGTCGAAGTACGGCCGCAGCGAGGGCCAGACCGCCTGCACCTCGCGCCGGAAGATCCCGGCGCCGACCGGCCCGATCCGGGGGAACTCCCGGAGCAGCTCGCCGATCCGCTCCGACTCGCCGCCAGCCTCCTCCCGCAGCCGCCGCAGGTCACCGTGCCAGCGGTCGAGCAGCAGCTCGGCCCCCTGGCCGAGCGCGGTGGCGGTGCTCTCGTCGTAGCGCACGTAGTGGGCCCGGCCCAGGGCCGCGATGAGCGTCCCGCGCCTGGCGTCGGCCATCGCGCGCGGGGTCCGCAGCCCGGCGGCCGACAGCTCCCGGGCCGCGGCCGTGGCGGTGCCGGCGTTGATCCGCACCGAGCACAGCACGGTCAAAACGAGCAGGCGGTAGAGCGGCGAGGGCTTGTCACGCAGCGCGATCCCCGCCTCCTCCGCGTAGGTGCGGCCGAACCGGTCCAGCAGTTCGGCAACGGTCGGTTCCACGACCACCACCTCCCTCCCTCCACGCTTGCCCGGATTCGGGCGCCCCGCACCCGGGGAGGCTCGCCGCATGAGTGAGCGAAACGAGGTGGGCGCATGAGTGAGCGAAACGAGCGATTCATCGCCGTACCCGCGACCGAGACCGTCCGCCCCGACTGGGCCGAGATCGACCGGCTGCCCACGGTCGAGCTGCTCCGCCTGATGAACACCGAGGACCGCACGGTGCCCGCCGCCGTCGCCGGGGAGCTGGAGCGGATCGCCGCCGTGGTCGACGCCGTGGCCGCCCGGATGGCACGTGGTGGCCGGCTGGTCTACGCCGGCGCGGGGACGGCCGGGCGGCTCGGTGTGCTGGACGCCGTCGAGTGTCCGCCGACCTTCGGCACCGATCCGGCGCTGGTCGTCGGTCTGATCGCGGGCGGGAGTCCGGCGGTCACGGCGGCCGCCGAGGGCGCCGAGGACCGCACGGACCTCGCCGAGGCCGACGTGGCCGCGCTCGCCCTCACCCCCGCCGACACCCTGGTCGGCATCTCCGCCTCGGGCCGTACGCCCTACCCGCTGGCCGCCGTCCGGGCGGCGCGGGCCGCCGGGGCGCTGACCGTCGGGCTGGCGTGCAACCGGGGCTCGGCGCTCGCGGCCGCGGCCGAGCTGGGCGTCGAAGTGGAGGTCGGCCCCGAGGTGTTGGCCGGATCGACCCGGCTCAAGGCGGGCTCGGCGCAGAAGCTGGTGCTCAACCTGCTGTCCACGGCCGTGATGGTCCGACTCGGCCGGACGTACGGAAATCTGATGGTCGACCTCCGCGCCACCAACGACAAGCTGCGTGACCGCGCCCGACGGATCGTCGCCGAGGCGACCGGTGCCGACGGGACCGCGATCGACCGCGCCCTGACCGCGACCGGCGGCCGGGCCAAGGACGCGATCCTGTCCCTGCTCGCGGACGTGGACGCCCCCACCGCCGCCCGCCTGCTCAAGGCCTCGGACGGACGGCTGCGCGAAGCCCTCCGCCACACCGGGCCGTAGCAGCGCCCCTCCCGTCATACCGAGCCGTAGCAACACCCTCCGTCACACCGGGCCGTAGCAGTGCCCCTCCGCAAACGCCCGGCCGCGACCTCACGCTGACCGCACGTCCACCGACTCACCCCAACCGCACGTCCCCCGCCGCGACGACCTCGCCGAGGCGCGGAAAGTCCAGCTCCACCGACGCCCGGTGCTCCTCCGCCGTAAGCGCGGCCATCGCGTCCTCGACGAACACCAGCCGGTAGCCGTGGTCCGCGGCCGCGCGGGCGCTCGACTCCACGCCGAGGTTGGTGGCGATCCCGGTGAACACCAGGGTCTCCACCCCCCGCGCCCGGAGCAGCTCGTCCAGGCCGGTGCCCTGGAAGGCGCCGATGGTGCGCTTCACCACGACCTCGTCGGCCGCCGCCGCGACCTCCGCCACCAGCCCGCTCCCGGGCGGCTGCTCGGTGACGTTCGGCCGCTCGACCCGCACCGCGACCACGAGCGCGCCGGCCGCCCGGAACCGCCGGGCCAGCTCCAGCGAGGCCTCCACCACCTCCGAACCGGTGCGCGGCGCGAGCGGGTTGGCGACGATCCGGTCCATCAGGTCGATCAGGACCAGGGCCGTGCCGCGAGGGTCAAAGGTCGTCATGGGCGTCACGCTAGCCCATCGGAGGTCAGGCTCCCGCCTCCCGAGCGATCTCCACCCGGAACCCCTCGATCAACACCCGCAGCCCGTACTCGAAGTCGGCGTCGTGGTCGGTCATCCGCAGCACGTCGACCGCCTCACGCAGCAACGGCAGTTCGCGCAGTGCCTCGTCGGGGAACGGCGGCCGCTCACGGCCCGCGGCGTCCTGCCGCCAGGCCTGCTCCTCGGTGACCCAGCCCATGATGTACCGGTCGACGGTCAGCAGCAGCCGCAGCGCCGTGCGCGGGCGCAGCCCGGCTCCACACAGAGCGCCCAACTGAGCCTCGACCGCCGGGAGTTCGTCCTCGGTGGGCAGCGTTCCGGCATGCACCCGGGCGCCGTCGCGGTAGGCGAGCAGGGCGTTCCGCTTGGCGCGGGCGTCGGCGGCGATCCACTCGGGCCAGTGCGCCGGGTCGGGTTCGCGGTCGGGCGGGAGGGCCTCGGCGAGCATCGCCTCCGCCATCAGGTCGAGCAGTTCCCGCTTGCTCTTGAAGTGCCAGTACAACGCCGGTGACTGGACGCCGAGTTCGCGGGCGAGCCGACGGGTGGTCAGCCCGTCGATGCCCTCCTCGTTCAGCAGGCGCAGTGCCGTGCGCACCACCTCGTCGCGTTGCAGCGCCATCCGATCGACCTCCCGGGTTTTCCGCTTGCCAGGCCACCTTATCGCCGATAAGTTCCCGAGCTGGAATTTATCAGCGATAAGGACGACCGCCGCGACGCCGACGGCCGCGAAGGGATCCCACCCCTCATGACCTCCGGACCGAACCCGACCCCCGGACCAGACGCGCCCCCAGGAACGGGCCGCTTCTGGTCCCGGCTCCTGCCGAACACCGCACCCTGGCGGTCCTCCAGGGACTTCCGGCTGACCTGGACCTCCGGGACGGTCACCCTGCTCGGCTCGATCTTCACCATGACGGCGATCCCGCTCCAGATCGCCGACCTCACCGGCTCACCGCTGGCCGTGGGCGCGGTCGGCGCGGTCGAGCTCGTGCCCACCGTCCTGTTCGGCCTCTACGGCGGTGTCCTCGCCGACCGTGCCGACCGCCGCACCGTCGCACTGGTCACCGAGGTCGCACTGGCCGCGCTCAGCGCCCTGCTGCTGGTCAACGCGCTGCTCGGCACCCCCGCCGTCTGGCCGCTCTACCTCGCCGCCGGACTGGCGGCCGCACTCCAGGGCCTCCAGCAGCCCTCGGTCGAGGCCATGGTCCCCCGGCTGGTGCCCCGGGACCAGCTGGTCGCGGCCGGCGCCCTGCTCTCGCTGCGCTGGAGCGTCGGCGGCGTGGCCGCCCCGGCCGCGGCCGGCCTGCTGATCGCCACCGCCGGCGTCCCCGCGGCCTACCTGGTCGACCTCGGCACCTTCCTGCTCTCGACCGCCCTGCTGGCCCGGGTCCGGCCGGTCCCCTCGGCGCGGGACGCCGAGGCACCGCGGCTCGCCGAGTTCCTCGACGGCGCCCGGTACGCGGCTCGACGGCCCGACCTGATCGGCACCTACCTGGCCGACCTCGCCGCCACCGTGTTCGCCCTGCCCACCGCGCTCTTCCCGTTCCTGGCCGCGGAGCTGGACGCCACCTGGGCGCTCGGACTGCTCTACTCGGCCGGCGCGGTCGGCGCCCTGATCGCGGCCGCGACCGGCGGGTGGGCGGAGCGGGTGCACCGGCACGGCCGGCTGGTGCTGCTCTCCGCCGCCCTGGTCGGAGCGGCTACGGCCGCGGCGGCCTTCGCCCCGGCCCTGTGGGCCGTCCTGCTCTGCCTGACGGTCGCGGGCGGCGCCCACTGGGTCGGCGACACCTTCCGAAGCGCCATCTGGAACCAGTCCGTTCCGGACGGGCTCCGGGGCCGTGCGGCCGGGTTGGAGATGCTGATCGGCTCCGCCGGGCCGGCCCTGGGCGACCTGCGGGCCGGCGGGCTCGCCGCCCGGCAGGGCATCCGGGCGGCCCTGCGCACCGGCGGGCTGCTCTGCCTCGGCAGCTCGGCCGCGCTGTCCGCCGCGCTCCCCGCCCTCTGGCACTTCGACCGGCGGGATCACGCCGAACCCGCGATGACGGAGCCGACCCCACGATGACGGAGCCGACCCCGTGACCCGCCCCGTACCCGCCACCCCGCGAACCGCCGCTCGGTCCAGGACGAGCTCAGTCCAGGACGAGTTCAGTCCAGGACGAGCGCCTCGGCATGCCGGTCGATCAGCTGCCCCAGCCCCCGGAGGTCCTCGGCCCCGCGCTTGGGCAGCACGGTCACCACCCCCGGCTCCTCCGCACCGGCCAGCAGCAGGAACAGCTCGCGCGTCTCCAGGAAGTACCGCTGCTCCGGCCAGCCGAGCAGGGTGTCCGAAGCCTCGTGGCTCACCACCACCCCGCACTCGTCCAGCAGGACCCGGAACTCACCCTTGTCCGCGACCCTCCGCGTCACCCGGCGCGCCTGTATCCGGCTCGGTCCGAACAACACCAGCGGCACGCACGCCAGCAGCAGCGCGGCCGGCAGCAGCGCCATCCCACCGACCAGGGCGAGCAGCCCGGCACCCACCGCCGCACCGGCGGCCACCGTACGCCTGGCGCTCCGCGACCGGCGCCCGGGCGCCGTGTGCCGGGCCAGCACGTCGAAGGCCTCCCGGAAGTCGGCGGCCATCGGGGTGTAACGGACCTCCATCGACGTCACCGCCCACTCACGCTCACTCACGCCCACGTCTTCCGACCCCCGTACGCCCGACTCCTGACACCCATGTCGCCGGATCGTAGCAAAGGCCGTACGTACCCGACTCGATCCGTCGCGCTCCTCCGACGGCCGCACACCCGCCCCCTGACCGACCGCCACCCCCTGTGGTCGGCTCACCCCGGGTCGGCCGCAGGGGAGTTCGACCTCCACCGCCTGCCGCTCCTCCGACCCCGCCCCCACGGACCGATCGCCGAACGCACGACCACCCCGGCGCACGACCACCCCGGCGCGCCATCACCCCGGCGCTGCCGCTGCCCGCCTCACGCCGTGAGCGCCCGCGCCGAGGCCCGGATCGGTGCCGGCAGCTCCGTCCACCCCCGCAGGTACCGGTCCACCGCCGCCGCCACCGCCCGCCCCTCGGCGATCGCCCAGACGATCAGAGACTGCCCGCGCCCGGCGTCCCCCGCGACGAACACGCCCTGCGCCTCCGTCGCGAAGCCGTCGTCCCTGACCAGGGTGGACTCCGGCCCGGTGGCGAGGCCGAGTTGGGCGAACAGCCGCCCGTCCGGCTCCGGCCCGGTGAAGCCCAGCGCGAGCAGCACCAGCTGGGCCGGGAGCCTGCGCTCGGTGCCCGCCCGCGGGCTGCGGTCGGCGGGCTCGGTCTCGGCGATGCGGACGGCGGCCAGCCGGCCGTCCGGGCCGGGCTCGAAGGCCACGGTGACCGCCGCGAACACCCGGGGCCCGGCCGCCGCGGCGCCGGACTCCTCGTGCGAGGTGGTCTCCCGGTACACCTTGGGGTGCACCGGCCAGGGCTGCCCGGCGGCCCGGCCCTGCGGCGGCCGCGGGTTGATGTCCAGTTGGGTGACCGAGGCGGCCCGCTGGCGCAGCGCCGTCCCCAGGCAGTCGGCCGCCGTGTCCCCGCCGCCGACGATCACCACGTGCCGCCCCTCGGCGGACAGCGGCGAGACCGGGCAGTCGCCCTCGTCCACCCGGTTCGCCCAGGTCAGGTACTCGATGGCCTGGTGCACCCCGGGCAGGTCCCGCCCGGGCACCGGCAGGTCCCGGCAGGCCGTCGCGCCCACCGCGACCACCACCGCGTCGTACTCGGCCCTCAGTTCCTCGCCCGGGACGTCCCGGCCGACCCACACGCCGGTGCGGAAGGCCGTGCCCTCGGCCCGCAGCTGGTCCAGCCGGCGCTCCAGCCGGTGCTTCTCCAGCCGGAACGGCGGGATGCCGTACCGCAGCAGTCCGCCCGCGCGGTCGGCCCGCTCGTACACCGTGGTGGCGTGCCCGACCCTGGTGAGCTGCTGGGCGGCGGCCAGCCCGGCCGGGCCGGAGCCGATCACCGCGACCCGCCGTCCGCCGGCCCGCTCGGGGCGGTCGGGCGGCCGGGGCGCGTCCCAGCCCGCCTCCCAGGCCCGGTCGGCGATCGCCAGCTCCACGTTCTTGATCGTCACCGCCGCGCCGTCGATCGCCAGGACGCAGGCGCTCTCGCAGGGAGCGGGGCAGAGCCGGCCGGTGAACTCCGGGAAGTTGTTGGTCGCCAGCAGCCTCGCCGCGGCCGCCCGCCAGTCGGCTCCCGCCGCCCCCGCCCCCGCTTCCCCACTCGTCCCCGACTCCGCCACCAGCCGGTTCCACTCGGGCACCAGGTTCCCCAGCGGGCAGGCGCTGTGGCAGAACGGCAGACCGCAGTCCATGCACCGCCCCGCCTGGCCGCCCACCACCGGCAGCAGCGCCCCCGGCCGGTACACCTCCCGCCAGTCCTCCAGCCGCTCCCGAGCGTCCCGCCGCGCCCGCTCCGCGCGCGGGGTGGTGAAAGGGGCCATCCGGTCTGCCATCGCGGCCTCCGGCAGGACGTGCCGACTCGGACCCGGTGGCCCACCGGCGGCGCGCCACCGTACGGCCACCGTACGCCCGCGAAGCACCACGCAAAAGCGGCGGCCGTCGCGGACCGGCCCGGAGCGGGCCCGGACACCCCGACCCCGCCGCGAACCGTCGTGGACACGCCAGGGAGAATCTCCGCCATGACGCACACCGTGCTGATCGCCGAGGACGACCGGGCCATCCGCGACTCGCTCGCCCGGGCCCTGATGCTGGAGGGCTACCGGGTACGGGTCGCCACCGACGGCACCCAGACCCTGGCCGTCCTCGCCGAGCAGCGCCCGGACGTCCTGGTGCTCGACGTGATGATGCCCGAGCCGGACGGCCTGGAGGTCTGCAGACGGCTGCGCGCGGCCGGCGACCGCACCCCGGTGCTGATGCTCACCGCCCGGGTCGAGGTGCCGGACCGGATCGCCGGCCTCGACGCCGGCGCCGACGACTACCTGGTCAAGCCCTTCGACGTGGACGAGCTGTTCGCCCGCCTGCGCGCCCTGCTGCGCCGCCACCCGCCCGCGCCCACCGGCGAGGTGCTGACCGTCGCCGACCTGCGGATCGAGCCGCCCGCCCGGCGCGCCTGGCGCGCCGCCCAGGAGCTCGAACTCTCCCGCACCGAGTTCGACCTGCTGGAACTGCTCGCCCGGCACGCCGGCGCCGTCCTCGACCAGGCCACCCTCTACGAGCGGATCTGGGGCTACGACTTCGGCCCCGGTTCGAAGAACCTCGCGGTGTTCATCGGCTACCTGCGCCGCAAGCTCGACCGCCCCGGCCTGGCGCCGCTGATCCACACCGTCCGCGGCGTCGGCTACACGCTGCGCGAGCCGTGACCGGCCCGGCCCGCCGCCTCCCCGGCCTACCGCACCCGCGCCCGCCACGCCCCAGGCCGCCGCGCCTACCGCGCCTGCCGCGCACCGGCCTGCGCACCACCCTCGCGCTGGCCTTCGCCGCGATCGCCGCGCTGGTCGCGGTGCTGATCGGCGCGCTCGGCTACCACGCCGCCGCCCGGCTGATCCGGGACGACGAGACCGCCGACTTCGGCGCCGCCGTCGACTCCGTCGGCCGACAGGTCCAGCGCGAGGCCCTCTTCCCCGGCGACTTCGCCGGGCCGAGCGGCCTGAGCGCCGACCTGGTCCGCCCGATCCGGGTCACCACCCAGTCGCTCGACCCCGACGGCGCGGTGCTGCCCGGCACCGCCCGGCTCGACCTGCCACCGAGCCCGTCCGACCAGGAACTCGCCCACGCCGACCAGCCGGGCCGTACCTCGATCGGGCTGCGTCACCAGCGCGACGAGGGCTACCGGGTCGGTGTGGTCTCGCTCGGCGGCCGGCGCGGCGCGGTCCAGATCATCCAGCAGGTCGGGCCCACCGAGGAGCTGCTGGCCACCCTGCGGACCCGCACGGTGGCCCTGGTGGCGGTCGTCACGGTGCTCGCCGGCGGGGCCGGCCGGCTGCTGGCCCGGCGGATCACCGGTCGGCTGGTCCGGCTCACCGACGCGGCCGAACTGGTCGCCTCCAGCGGAAGGTTGGACGTCCCGGTGCCCGCCGCCGGAACGGACGAGGTGGGCCGCCTCGGCCGGGCCTTCGACCGGATGCTGGTCCGGCTGGCCACCGCCAGGGAGAACCAGCGCCGACTCGCCCAGGACGCCGGGCACGAGCTGCGCACCCCCCTGACCAGCCTGCGCACCAACCTCTCGGTGCTGCCCAGCCTGGACCGGCTGCCGCCCGCCGAACGGACCGCTCTGATGGCCGATCTGGCCGAGGAGGCACGGGAGTTGACCCAGCTGGTGGAGGAGCTGGTGGCGCTCGCGGCGGACAGCAGGGCAGACGAGCAGCCGACCGAGGTGGTGCTCGCCGACCTGGTCAGGGAGGCCGCCGCCCAGGCCCGGCGGCGCAGCGGCCGCGAGGTCCTGGTGGACGCGGACGGGACCGTCGTCACCGCCCGGCCGGACGCCCTGGCCCGCGCGGTGGGCAACCTGCTGGACAACGCCGCCAAGTTCGACCCGGCCGGGACCGGCCCGATCGAGGTGGTGGTGCGCGGCCCGCGGGTGGAGGTGCGCGACCGCGGCCCGGGCATCGACGCGGCCGACCTCGACCGGGTCTTCGACCGCTTCTACCGGGCCACCGCCGCCCGCAGTCTGCCCGGTTCCGGGCTGGGCCTGGCCATCGTGGACGAGGTGGCGCGCTCGCACGGCGGGACGGCCTTCGCCGGCAACCGGGACGGCGGCGGCGCGGTGATCGGCTTCACCCTCGACGGCTGAGCGCGGGTACGGGCCCGGCGCCCGAAGCACCGGAGCCAGCTCCCGAAGCGCCAGGGCCGGTGTCCGAAGCACCGGGCCCGGTGCGCGCGACACCGGGCCCGCCGCCGCTCACCCCCACCACTGCTCCGGTACGGGCTCCGGCTCGGACGACTCCGGCACCGTCACCGGTTCGGCGCAACGCACCAGCAGATCGCCCCCCTCCGTCCCGGCGACGAGATAGCCGCACTCGCGCAGCACGACCGCGGCCGCGCCGCTCAGCGCCGCCAGCGCCTCCCGGGAGGGCGGCCCGCCCGGCTCCGCGCCCGGCGTCCAGCCGACCACCACGCCCTCGGGGTGACGGTCGATCCACAACGGTGAGGGACCCGGCCCGATGTCGAACCCGGCGCGGGCCAGGGCCTCGGTGACGTCCTCGAAGAGTTCACGGTGATCCACCATTGGCGCAGCGTAGGCCCCGGACCGTGCGACCCCCGGACGCGGCGCGCGCCGAAACGCCTCAGTGGCACTCGACCGCAGCATCGGCACCCGTTGGGCCGAGCGGCGGCCAGCCGATCGGGCGTCAGGGCCCCCCGTCCGGCCCGACACGCGCGGCCGGACGGGCCGATGGACGTGCACAGTCGGCCCCCTGCCGACAGCATGACAGAGTAAGCGCTCCATCACCCTGAGCAACGAGTCCAGCGGAGCACCTGGTCCGCGCGCCGGTCCGGCCGGCGGGCCCGTATCGAGAGGTCCCATGATCACAACACTTCGCCGGCCGGGGTTCCCGCCGGCGGGTCTCCAGCACGGCACGCCGAGGACGCCGGGGAGCCCGTCGTGAGAACCGACCAGCAGTCGCAGCCGGGACCGGTGACCACCACGCGCGCCAACCCCGCCAACGGGGCCGAGGCGCTGGCCGACTGGACCGACGGCCGGCTCGGCATCTATTCCCTGGCCAAGTCCAATCTGCGCAAGATCTTTCCCGACCACTGGTCCTTCATGCTGGGCGAGATCGCGCTCTACACCTTCGTCATCATCATCCTCACCGGCGTCTGGCTGACCATGTTCTTCACGCCGAGCATGGGCGAGGTCGTCTACGACGGGACGTACGTCCCCCTCCGGGGCATCCCGATGTCCGAGGCCTACTCCTCGACCCTGAGGATCAGCTTCGACGTGCGCGGCGGCCTGCTGATGCGCCAGATCCACCACTGGGCGGCGATCGTCTTCGTCGCCTCGATGCTGACCCACATGATGCGCGTCTTCTTCACGGGCGCTTTCCGCAAGCCGCGCGAGATCAACTGGGTCTTCGGCGCGATGCTGCTGATCCTCGGCATGTTCGACGGCTTCATGGGCTACTCGCTGCCGGACGACCTGCTCTCCGGGACGGGCATCCGCTTCATGGAGGGCGCCATCCTGGCCATCCCGATCGTCGGGTCGTACCTGCAGTTCTTCATCTTCGGCGGCGAGTTCCCGGGCACCGACATCATCCCCCGGCTGTTCACCGTCCACGTGCTGCTGATCCCCGGGATCATGGTGGGCCTGCTCGCGGCGCACCTGATCCTGGTCTTCTACCACAAGCACACCCAGTTCGCCGGGCCCGGCCGGACCAACACCAACGTGGTCGGCATGCCGCTGCTGCCGGTCTACACGGCCAAGGCGGGCGGCTTCTTCTTCCTGGTCTTCGGCGTGGTCGCGGTGATGTCGGCGATCGCCACGGTCAACCCGATCTGGGCGTACGGGCCGTACCGCCCCGACCAGGTGTCCACCGACGCCCAGCCGGACTGGTACATGGGCTTCTCCGAGGGCCTGATCCGCGTGATGCCCGGCTGGGAGATCAGCGTCTGGGGCGGCCACACCCTCAACCTCGGGGTGTTCATCCCGCTGATGGTCTTCCCGCTCGTGCTGCTGGTCATCTGGGGCTACCCGTTCCTGGAGGCCTGGATCACCGGGGACCGGGGCGAGCACCACATCGCCGACCGGCCGCGCAACGCCCCGGTCCGCACCGCCTTCGGCGCGGCCTGGATCGGCCTCTACCTGCTCCTGCTGGCCGGCGGCGGCAACGACCTGCTGGCCACCCACTTCCACCTCTCGATCAACGCGATCACCTACGCGGTGCGGATCGGCTTCTTCACCGTGCCGGTGGTCGTCTTCGTGATCACCAAGCGGTGGTGCCTGGGCCTGCAGCGACGGGACAAGGAGAAGGTGCTGCACGGCCGGGAGACCGGTGTCATCAACCGGCTCCAGCACGGCGAGTTCGTCGAGGTGCACGCCCCGCTGCCGCCGGGCCGGCTCTACACCCTCACCGCGCACGACCAGCCGCAGCCGTCCGAACTGCCGCCCGAGGTGGACGAGAACGGGGTGGCCCGCAAGGCCGGGCTGTGGACCCGCACGCGGGTCAAGCTCTCCCGCGGCTTCTACGGCAAGTACAGCCAGATCGCCAAGCCCACCGTCGAGGAGCGCGAGGAGATCAGCAGCGGCCACGGCCACCACTGACCCCTCCCCCGGACACCGGAAAGGGCCCGCTGCGCCGGCAACGGCACAGCGGGCCCTCGTCGTCCCCCTCGGCCCGCGGGCCGAGGGCCGCTCAGCCCCGCAACACGGCCGGGACCACGGCGAACAGCGCCGCCGTCACGGTGACGGAGAGGCAGAGCGCCGCCCAGCGGGCACAGATCCGGCGGCACTCGACGCGGTACCGGGCGGCCAGCCGGCGGCAGCGCTCGACCGCGCGGTCGACGACCTCCTCGGCGTAGCGCAACCGGTCGGCGGTGTAGGCCTGTTCGAGGCTCTCCCGCTCCGCCGCCGGCAGCCAGGGGAACTGCGCGGCGAACGCGCGGGCGTCCCGCTCGGCGGCCGCGACCTCCGCCTCCCAGGCCAGGAACCCCTCGATGCGGGCGAACGCCGCACGGGAGTTCGCCCGGGCACCGGCCCCGGCGGGCCTGCCCTGACGAGGGGTCCGCGCTCTCGGCGGACGCTGTCTGCCACCCATGACCGCTCCTCCAGTCCTGTCGAGTCGTCCCGCCGGAAAGCCTGCGGGGGCGGGCTCCCGACCGGGATCGCTCCGCGACCACGCAACTACTACCAGCGACAAACCGCAGGTGGCGGGCGGCTCGCCACAGGCCGTACGGCCGGGAAAAACTTGCGTGCCGCGCACTATTGCGCAGCGCGCACTTTCTGCGGAACAGTGGTGCCCGTGACGAACGGTCAGCCCGGACTACGGGAACGGAAGAAGGCCGCGACGCGGGAGGCACTCAGCTGGGCGGCCCTGCGCCTGGCGGTGGAGCGGGGGCTGGAGAACGTCCGGGTGGAGGACATCGCGGCCGCGGCCGGGGTGTCCCCGCGCACCTACAACAACTACTTCTCCAGCAAGGCCGAGGCGATCGTCTCCCGGCACCGCGACCGGATCCTGCGGGCCGCCGAGGCACTGCGGGCCCGCCCGGCGGAGGAACCGCTGTGGGAGGCGCTGACCCACTCCCTCGTCGCACCGTACGACGGCGCGCCGGAGGGGCCCGACCCGCGGTGGACCGCCACCGTACGGCTGCTGCTGCGCGAGCCCGCGCTCCAGGCCGAACTGATCCGCGGCGGCGCGGCCGTCCGGACCGAGCTGGCGGCGGCGGTGGCCGCCCGGACCGGGACCGACGCCGACCGGGACCTCTACCCGAAGCTGGTCGCCTCGGCCGCGCTCTCCGCGCTGCAGGTCGCCAACGAGCACTACCTGGCCGCCGACCCGGTGGTGCCGTTCCGGCCGCTGTTCACCGAGGCGCTGCGGCAGCTGGCGGCCGGGCTGCCGGACCCGTCACAGGCGTGAACTCACCACATCCGAGGGGGATCTCGAGATGACCAACGACGTCGTCATCGTCGGCGCGGGACCGGTCGGGCTGTTCCTGGCCGGCGAGCTGGCACTGGCCGGAGTCCGGCCGGTGGTGCTGGACCGGCTGCCCGCGCGCTCGGGCGAGCAGAAGGCCAACGGCCTGGTCGGCCAGGTGCTCCGGCTGCTCGACCACCGCGGCCTGCACCAGCCGCTCAGCGGCCTCCCGGGCGCGCCGCAGCCCGTACCGCGCTTCGTGTTCGGCGCCTTCCCGCTGGAACTGCACCGGCTCGACCGGAACCCGCTGCACGCCGCGCCCGTGCCCCAGCACCGGATCGAGGAGGTGCTCGAGGAGCACGTCCGCGCACTGGGCGTCACCGTGCGCCGCGGCCACGAGGTCACCGGCCTCGACCGGGACCCGACCGGGGTGACCGTCGACGTCCACGGCCCCGCCGGCGCCGAGCGGCTGCGCGCCCGTTACCTGGTCGGCGCGGACGGCGGCCGCAGCACCGTCCGCAAGCTCGCCGGGATCGGCTTCCCCGGCATCACCTCGGCCGACCCGGTCTCCCGCGTCGCGCACGTGCGGCCGCCCGAAGGGCTGCGCACCACCGACAGCGGCGAGGTCCTGCTGCCGGGCTGCCCGACCCCGTTCCGCACGTACACCCACACCCGCACCGACCACGGCGTGTTCGTCATCTCCCCGTTCGACCCGGACGCCGTCATGATCGCCACCATGGAGTGGGGCGGCCCGCCGGTGGACCAGGAGACCCCGCTCACCCTGGACGAGCTGCGCGCCAGTGTCCGCCGGGTGACCGGCGCCGACCTGCCGCTCGCCCCGGCCCGCACCGCCGGGCTGTTCACCCCGCGCCGCACCGTCGGCCACAACACCCGGCTCGCCGAGCGCTACCGCGACGGCCGCGTGCTGCTGGTCGGCGACTCCGCCCACGTCCACGCCGCGACCGGCGGCCCGGGCCTCAACCTCGGCCTCCAGGACGCCGCCAACCTCGGCTGGAAGCTCGCCGCCGAACTGCGCGGCCCGGCCCCGGCCGGCCTGCTCGACAGCTACCAGCGCGAGCGCCACCCGGTCGGACAGCGGGTGTTCATGCACTCCCAGGCCCAGACCGCTCTGATGGCCCCCGGCCCCGGGACCACCGCGGTGCGCGCCCTCTTCGGCGAACTGCTGGCACACCCCGACAACCTCGGCCGGATCGCCGCGCTGATGGCGGGCAGCGACATCCGCTACGACGTCGACTGCCCGCACCCGCTGGCCGGACTGTTCGTGCCGGAGATCTCCGCGACCACCTCGGACGGGGAGGTACGGATCGCCGAACTCGCCCGCACCGGGCGCCCGTTGCTCATCGACCTCACCGGCGGGAAGCTCGACCTCGCCGGCCCGGCGGCGGGCTGGAAGGACCGGGTGGACCTCGTCACGGCCGACTGCCCCCGACCGCCGGCCGGCGCACTGCTGCTGCGCCCGGACGGCTACGTCGCCTGGGCGACCGAGCCCGGCCGGGCGGACCGGGAGGGGATGGACCGGGCGCTGCGCACCTGGTTCGGCGCCGCCGGCTCCTGAACACGGGTTCCCCGCCGCCGGGCGCGGGCGGGCCCGCCCCCCGGTGCGCGGAGGAGCCGGACCGTTCCCGTCGTGCACGGGGCGGCAGGGGAGCCGCCCGACGCGTGGGGGACAATGGGCGGCATGTCCCGACGTCGTTCCGCGCCCCGCACCGCCGCGCCCCGGCTGCTGCCCTCCTCCCCCTGCCCGTGCGGCCTGCCCGCCACCTACGGCGACTGCTGCGGCCGACTGCACCGGGGCCAGACGGCGGCCACCACCGCCGAGTCCCTGATGCGCTCCCGGTTCAGCGCCTTCGCCGCACAGGACGAGGCGTACCTGCTGCGCACCTGGCACCCGGACACCCGGCCCGCCGAGGTCGACTTCGACCCGGGGCTGCGCTGGACCGGGCTGGAGGTGGTCGCCACCACCGAGGGCGGCGCGTTCCACGCGGAGGGCACGGTCGCCTTCCGGGCGCACTGGACCGAGGGCGGCGAACAGGGCGTGCTCACCGAGAACAGCCGCTTCGTGCGGCACGAGGGCGCCTGGGTGTACCTCGACGCCCTCTCGCTCGGCTGAGCCGCCCGCGAACGGCGGCGGCTACAGGTAGTCGTCCAGCCGGGCCAGCGCGAACCCCTGCGCGGTGGCGTCCTCGACGACCTTGCGCAGCAGGTCCGGCATGGAGGCGTTCCAGATGTCGACGCCCCGGAAGTGGGTCAGGATGATGTCGCCCGAGTGCAGCTTCTGGTCGTCGTAGCGCCACTCCATGTGGTCCGGGAAGGCCTCCTCGTTCCACAGCGGCACCGCCTGCACCCCGCAGGAGGCCGCCGCGCGCAGGGTGTCGTCGTTGTACTCGCCGTACGGCGGCCGGAACAGCCGGGGGCGGACGCCGATCTGCTGCTCCAGCTGGTCCTGCTGGTTGCAGATCTCCTCGCGCTGGGTCTCGTAGTCCAGGACCTTCAGGTTGCGGTGGTTGATCGTGTGGTTGTTGATCTCCACGCCCTGGGCGTGCAGGTCGCGGAAGTAGCCGTAGTTCTCGCGGACGAGGTAGTCGGAGACGTAGGTGCTGAGCGGGATGCCCAGCTCCTGGGCCATCCGGGAGAACTCGGGGTCCTTCTCGTCCCCGTCGTCGACGGTCAGGAAGACCACCTTGTCGTCGGTCGGGACCCGGTAGACGACGGGCGGGCGGTCGTCCGCGAGCTTGACGCCCTGCCCCTGGGTGAGCTCGACCCTGGTCGTCGGGCGGGGCGGGGCCTTCAGCGGCGGGCGCTCCAGGCCCCAGCGCCGGGCCGTCTCCAGCTCGGCCCGGGCGGCCGCCTCCTGGCGGGCCATGGCCTCGCCGCTGTTCTCCTCCTCCTTGGCGGCCGTGCCGGGCAACCTGGGCGGCGCCACGGGCGGGGCTCCCGCGTGGTCGGGGCCCTGGCCGGCGATCCCGGCGGCGGGCGCCGCGTTCGCGGTCCCGTCGACGGCCGGGGCGGCGCAGCCGGCGAGGACGGCGGAGAGGCAGACGGTGGCCAGCAGGCCGGTCCGGGTACCGGTCCACCGCCGACTTCCCCTCAAATCCCCTCTAATACGACAAACTGATAGTCTGTTCATAGGTGCACTGCTCCCCCACCGCGCACCACCGCCAATCCCCTCGTCACTCGCGCGGGGCAACGACGCACCGGGGGCCTTGCCGTTCCTTTGCCCGGTCGGCGGGCGATCGGGTGGCGGGCGGCAGGGGCATGCGGGCGGGCGGACGCACGGGTGGGGCCGCCGGGAAAACCGATTGCGGCGGCGGCGCCGCGAAGTGGATCATGCGCGCATGACGAACACCGCGCGGCGCAGCTCAGGCTCCTGGACCGTCGCCCCGGCCGACGTGACCGCTCCCGAGGCCCTGGACCTGCTGCGCGAGTACTACTACGACGTGGCCAACCGCTACTACCGCCTGCACTTCGACCGGGAGGGCACCCCCGAGGAACTGGAGTCCGGCCTCGCCGGCTCCCCCAGCGACGACCTCGCCGCCCCGAGCGGCCTCTTCCTGCTCGGCCGCCACGACGGCGTCGCCCACTCCTGCGCCGGTCTGCGGCGACTCGACGCCACCACCGCCGAACTCACCCGGGTCTTCGTCCGCCCCGGCCTGCGCGGCACCGGCGGCGGCACCGCGCTGCTGGCCGCCGTCGACCGGGCCGCCCGCTCCCTGGGCGCGGACCGGATCGTCCTCGACACCCGCCTCGACCTCGTCGAGGCCCGCGCGCTCTACCTGCGCAACGGGTACCGGGAGATCCCCGCCTACAGCAGCGGGCCGTACGCCCAGATCTGGTACGGGAAGGAGCTCACCGCCCCTGCCCCGCAGGGAGGTTGAGCCCGACTAGTCGACACTCGCCTCGGACCGGGGCTGCGGCCCGGCCGTCAGCGCGGCCGCGAGTTCGGCCGCCGAGGGCGGGTTGGCGCCCGGGCGGGCGACGGTCAGCGCGGCCGCCGTCACCGCGTGGGTGAGACAGGTCGCCAGGCCGGCGCCGGCCGCGCGGGCGTGCAGGAAGGCGGCCATGAAGGAGTCGCCGGCGCCGACGGTGTCCGCGACCGGCACCGGGCGGGCCGCGGCCTCGGCGCGGCCCCCGTCGGCGGTGCGGGCGAACGCGCCCTCGGCGCCGAGGGTCACCGCGACGGTGGCGGGGCCGAGCGCCAGCCAGCGCTCGGCGACCACCTCGGGCCGCTCACCCGGGTAGAGCCAGGCCAGGTCCTCGTCGCCGGCCTTGACCAGGTCGCTCAGCGCCACCCAGCGCTCGACCCGGCGGACGGCCTCGGCCCGGTCGCCCATCAGCGCCGGGCGCACGTTCGGGTCGTAGCTGATCTGCGCCCGCCCGCGCCAGCGCTCCACCAGCGCCCGCACCGAAGCGGCGCCGGGCTCGGTGACGGCCGCGATCGAGCCGAGGTGGATCGCGGCGGGCGCCTCGGCGGGTTCGGTGGGCGGGAGCGTCCAGCGGATGTCGAAGGTGTAGCGGGCCCGCCCCTGCCCGTCCAGTTCCACCACCGCCGAGGGCGTCCGGTCGACCTCGGCCGCCCGCACCCGCACGCCCGCCGACTCCAGGTGCCGCCGGATCAGCCGGCCGTTGGCGTCCGGCCCCAGCTCGGTGAGCAGCGTGGCCGGTCGGCCGAGCCGGGCCAGGCCGTAGGCGACGTTCGCGGGGCTGCCGCCGGGGTGCACCCGGTCCGGGGCAGCACCCGATCGGACGATGTCGGCGACGCACTCGCCGATCACCAGAACGGGCGAAGCGGGGCTGGTCACGGCGGCTCCTGACATCCGGTGCGCGGGCATCGTCGGACAGCCAGCCTACGGGCTGCGTCAGGAAGGGAAAGGCGTCAGGGCAGAGAAGTACGGCCGCCGGACCTGGCCAGGTTTTCCGACGGCCGTGGCTCGTCCGTCAGGGGACGATGCACTACTGACCTTAGACCGCGGGCGGGGGTCCCGCCATCACCCTGCGCCGTCCGGGGGAGCACGGTGTGTCGCCGGGCCGCCCCGATCACGCCCGGGGCGGCCCCGTGAGCCGCTAGCATCCGTGGCCAGGCTCTCCCGTCCCGGCGGTTCCCCGCCTCCGCTCCCGCCCGTGAAGCGCGGTGATCACCCTTGCCCAAGGTCCGCCTGCCCAGGCTCCGCTCGCTCAAGTCCCGCCCGTTCGGGCCCCGTTCGTTCCGGCCCCGTGCCGGTCTCGCGCTGTCGCTCGCGCTCGGTGCGGTGCTGCTGTCCGCGAGCGCGCCGACGGCCGGCGCCACCGGTGGGCTGGGCGATCCGGTCTTCCCCTCGCTCGGGAACACCGGGTACCGGGCGCTCCGGTACGACCTGGCCTTCGACTACCGGGCCGACACCCGGACGGTGGACGGCACGGCCGTGCTCACCGTACGGCCGGACCGCGTCCTCGCCCGGCTGGAGCTGGACGCGCTCGGACTGACCGTGCGCGCCGTCCGGGTCGACGGGCGGGCGGCGGGCTTCGCGACCCACGCTGAGAAGCTGACGGTCACCCCGGCCCGGCCGTTCCTCCCGGGCGTCGCCACCCGGCTGACCGTCGAGTACACCGCCGACCCGCGGGCCAGGCTGCCGCACACCGGCTGGGTCCCCACCCCGGACGGCTTCGCCGTGGCCGGCCAGCCGAGGAGCGCGCACACCGTCTTCCCGTGCGACGACCACCCGAGCGACAAGGCCCGGTTCACCATCGCGGTGACCGCCCCCGATGCTCTCCTGGGCGTCGCCAACGGGGAGTTGACGGCCACCGAGCGGCTCGGCGACGGCCGCACCACCCGCCGGTACGTCTCCCGCGAGCCGATGGCCACCGAACTGGTCCAGGTGTCCGTGGGCGACTACACCGTGCGCGAGCGCACCGGCCCGCACGGCCTGCCGCTGCGCGACGTCGTGCCGACCGCCCGCGCCGCCGAGCTGGAACCCGCGCTCGCCCTCACCCCCGGCCAACTCGCCTGGGCGGAGGCCCACCTGGGGCCGTTCCCGTTCGAGACGTACGGGCTCCTGCCGGCCGACACGGACGATCCGGCCGCGTTCGCCTTCACCGGGCTGGAGACCCAGACGCTCACCCTCTACAAGCCGAACTTCCTGCGGCAGGCGGAGCCGGCGATCGGCTCGCACATGATGCACGAGGTGGTCCACTCCTGGTTCGGCAACAGCGTCTCCCCCGCCCGCTGGTCCGACCTCTGGCTGAGCGAGGGCCACGCCGAGTTCTACGAACTGGTGTACCGCTACGAGCACGGGTGGCCGGAGGCCGACGGCAGCACCACGCTGACCGACCGGATGCGCCTGCTCTACGGGCTGGGCGACCAGTGGCGGCACGACTCCGGGCCGGTCGCCTCCCCCACCGCCGCCGACCTCTTCGGCGGCCAGCGGTACAAGGGCGGCGCGCTGGTGCTGTTCGCGCTGCGGGAGAAGGTCGGGGCGGCGGCCTTCGAACGGATCGAGCGCGTCTTCCTGGACACCCACCGCTACGGCAACGCGACCACCGAGGACTACGTGCGGACGGCCTCGGCGGTCTCCGGGCAGGACCTGCGGGGCTTCCTCGACGACTGGCTGTACGGGCTGCGGACGCCGCCGATGCCCGGGCATCCGGACTGGGTGGTGGGCCCGGTGGGGCAGGCGGGGGCGGCTCCGGGGGGCCAGGTGCCCTCGGCGCCCGTCCCCGGAGCGCCCGTCTCCGGGGCGTCGGCTCCGGAGGGTGGGGCCGCAGTGGCGGGCGGGCCCGTGGGGGCGCGGGGCTCCGGAACGCTCTGACGGCGCGGCTGGGGCTGCTGGTGCACGCCCGGCGCGCCGCCGTGCGTCCGGTCGCGCGTCGCACGCCCCTGACCGGCAGGGGCGGGTGGGGCCATGGTGGTTCCCACGGCCCGCCCGCCGCCCGGCAGAGTCCCGGTCGGCTCGCGGGCCGTCCAGACGTTCCCGTGAGCGGGCGCGCACGGACCGGCCGTAACCCTTCCGGCGCAGCGTCGTTGGACCGGCCATGAAGAAGCGCAGCATGCTTGCCGTGGCCTCGATCGCCGTCGGTGTCGTGGCCTCCCTCACCGCGCCGAGTGCGCACGCCAGTGCCCTGGGCGGGCAGGAAGGGCTGCCCGGCCCGCTGAGCAGTGCCCCGGACGTGGTGCCCGGGCAGGTCGGTGACGCCGGTGGCGTCCTCGGGGAGGCCACGGGCTATGTGACCGGGTCGGCGGACGGCCTGGTGGCGGTCGCGCCCCACGCGTAGCCGCCGCCCCCATCCGTAGCCCCCCGTGGGGCTCAGGGCATCGGGGCTCCGAGGTCCTGAGCCCAGAAGGGCGTGCCGGCGGAGTTCGTGGCGAAGCCGACGCCGACGTCCTTGAATCCGCAGTCGAGCATGTTGGACTGGTGGATTCCGCCGTCCATCCAGCGGGCGAAGACGGCGGCCGGGGTGGTCGGACCCCGGTCGAGGTTCTCGCCCCACTGCGACCAGCGGTAACCGGCGGCGGTGATCCGGGCCTCGGTCCGGACGCCGTCCGGGTTGACGTGGTCGAAGAAGCCGCGGGTGGCCATGTCGTCCGCGTGCTTCTGGGCCGCGCCGTGCAGCCTGGGGTCGATCCGCAGCGGGGCGCAACCGGCCTTGACGCGTTCGGCGTTGAGCAGGTCCACCAGCTGGCGCTCCGGGTTGGGCAGCGGCGCCGTGGAGGCGGTACGGGTCGCGGTCGGCGTCGGTGTGGGCGTCGCCGTCGGTGACGGGCTCTGCGCGGGTACCTGGGTCGGCGCCGGCGTGGGGGCGGCGGGTGCGGCGGCGGCCGTGGGGGCGTCCTGGGCCGCGGCCGGGGCGCTGGGCTCCGGTGGCGTCGGCCGCGGCGGCTCGGCGGCCTGCGGCCAGACCAGGGCGAGGGTGGTCACGGCGACAGCCGCGGCCGCACCGCTCACCAGGACGGCCTTACGGGCCGCGGTACCGGCCCAACCGCCGTGGCCTCCCGCTCCGGTGCGGGCTCCGGCGCCCGTGCCCGCTCCCGCGCCGGAGCCCGCACCGGTGGCGGCCGTCGCGGAGGCGACGGTGTGCTGGAAGTGCAGCAGCACGGGCGCGTCGAGCGGGATCGGCACCAGGGCGAGGCCGGCCAGCAGCCCTTCGGCCGGGAACAGGTCCCGGCCGAGCCCGCCGCAGTCGGCGCAGTCCCGGATGTGACGGGCGATGCGCTTGCGCCAGACCGAGTTCGGGGTGCCGTCGAAGCCCGAGGTGAGCTCGGTCAGCCCGGGGCAGCGGGGGTAGGCGCAGAGCGCGCGGACGACGATGCGGCCCGCTTCGAGCTGCTTCTTCATCCGCTGCACCCGCACCGCGGTGTGCTGCGGGCTCAGGTCGAGGGCCTCGGCGAGTTCGGCGCGGGTCAGTTCGCCGGCGGCCTCCAGCCACCAGAGGGCGAGCAGTTCGCGGTCGTCCGGGTCCAGCCAGCGGGTGGCCTCGGCCACCTCGCGGCGCTGGCCGGAGAGGCCGAGGCGCAGGATGGTCAGGTCGGTGAAGTCGGCCCGGGGGTCGGCGACCTCCCAGGTCTCGTCCAGGCCGCCGACGGTCGGCTGCTGCTGGCCGGCGGCGTGCCGACGGCGCACCTGGTTCATGGTGATGGCGACCAGCCAGGAGCGGAAGGCCTCCGGGTCGCGGAGCCCGTCCAGGCCGTCCAAGGCCCGGATCATGGTCTCCTGCGCGACGTCGTCCACGTCGGCGTGGCCGCCGAGGGCACGGCCGGCCACGTTGTAGACGAGCGGCAGCCAGGCGGCGACCAGCGCCTCCCGGGCCTGCCGGTCGCCTGCCTGCGCCGCGAGTACCAGGGTGGTCCCGCTCCTGTTCTGCACATCAGCGTTCATGGTCCGCACTCCGTCTTGCCGTCTATCCGTCCGCCGCTGCCTCCTCGGAGACCCGTGGGGAGTGATCAGATAACAACAATGTGCACGGAATCGGAAAATCGGACCGGACGGACCGGGGCGTACGGACCGGACAGTTCGGCCCGGTCCGATGGTCAGACCGGGCCGAACGAGGGTCGGTTCACGCCGGGGCGGCGAACACCTGGGTCCACCACGGACCGTTGGTACCGGTCCGCACACCCACGCCGAGCTGCTTGAACGAGCAGTTGAGGATGTTGGCCCGGTGGCCGGGGCTGTTCATCCAGGACTCCATCACCGCGGCCGGGTCCTTCTGGCCGCGGGCGATGTTCTCGCCCCAGGTGCTCCAGCTGTAGCCGGCCGCCTCGATCCGGTGGTCGGCGTGGTTGCCCTCGGGGCTGGCGTGGTCGAAGTAGCTGCGGTCGGCCATGTCGTCGCTGTGCGACTGGGCCGCGCTCGCCAGCCTGGGCTCGTTGCTGACCGGCCCGCAGCCGGCCTTGCCGCGCTCGACGTTGACCAGGTCCACGACCTGCTGGGCGTACGACGGGGACGCGCCCCCGCCCGCCGGCCGGGCCGCGGCGGCCCGGGCGGCGACGGTCTGACCGGCGGCGGCGGTGGTGCGGGTGGCGCTCGGGGTCGCCTTGACCGCGGCGGCCGTGGGGGTGGGGACGGCGCTCGGCGTGGCGGTGGCCGAAGCCGTCGGCGAGGCCGGAGCGGTCGCGGCCGTCGAGGTGGCCGCGGCGCTCGGGGTGGCCGACGGGTCGACGGCGGTGGAGGTGGCGGGCGACGGGACGTCCGGGTTCGTCCCCCCGGTGCCGGGCACCTGGATGCCCTCGCGGGTGCCCAGCTCCGCGGAGATCAGCGTGTCGGCGGTCAGCGACTGGCCCGCCAGGTCGCGGTCGGCCTGCTTGCCGCCGTACGCCGCGTAGCCGGCGCCGGCCAGCGCGGCGAACAGCCCGGTCCCGGCCACGGCGGCGACGACCGCGGTGACCGGCACGATCCCGCCTCGCCGCCGCGCCCGCCGGCCCCGGCCGGCGTGCCGCTCGGCAGCGCGCCGCGCCGCCCGGCCGCCGGAGCGGCCACGGGCAGCACTCCCACTGTCGCTGCCGGCTCCTCCCCCGCTCGCCGGGAGGATGGTCGTCCTGTCGTCGCTGTTCACGGTGGCCACGCTTTCTGTTCCGGGTCGACTGGTCGGGTGTCGACACTTGGGAGACCTCCCCGCGGGACGTCGATAACAGAAATTCCGAACGGATGTCCGGCGGCCGGGCCGTGACCTCAGCCGGCCGGCTCCTCCGGAGCCATGTCGTAGGTGACGAACCTGGTTCGGGTCGCGACCTGGTCGTACTTGCCACGGGCCCGGTAATTGTCCTCGGAGGTGATCCAGCGGACGGTGACCCACCCGCGTTCCGCCGCGATTTCCCGCAGCCGGCCCAACAGCGCGTCCACCGCCCCGCCGCCGCGGACCTCCGGCGCCACGAACAGATCGTCCAGGAAGCACCCGACGGCCCCGTGCAGCGGCCGCGAGAACGGACGGTAGTGCGCGAGCCCGACCGGCCGGCCCTCCCCGTCCCGCGCCAGCAGCCCGGCCAGCTCGTGCGCCGGATCCATCAGCCAGGACCAGACCAGCTCGGCCTTCTCCTCCGGGATCGGCACCCGGTAGAACTCGCAGTACCCACGGAAGAGCTCGCGCCAGGCGGCGTAGTCACCGGCCTCGGGCGCACCGATGCTCCAACGGGTCGTGGGGGTGTCGCTCATCTCGGTCTCCATCACTCAGCGGGTGGCGGGAGCCCCCAGCATGACGCCCCGCCGCCCCGCCGGTGATCACCGTCCCGGCCAAGACCGTGCTCCTCGCACGCCACTGCGGAGCCTTGCGGCCCAGGGGCGGGAAGGGCCCGGGGCGGGAAGGGCCCGGGCCGGGATAGGCCCGGGGCCGCGTCGGGGTGCCCGCCGGGGCCGTCGTGCGGGGGTGGGAGTGCGGGCGGATGCTGAGGGACGTGGAGGTGGTGGTGGCGTGGCGGGGTTGACGCGGTTGGCGTTGGTGTCGCGGGAGGTCGCGGCGGAGCCGGGGCGGCGGACGAAGACGGGGTTGCTGGCCGCCTATCTGCGGGAGTCCGGGCCGCTGGAGGGGGCGGTGGCGGTGGCGCTGCTGTCCGGGGAGTCGCAACGGCTGCGGACCGGGATCGGTCCGGCGGCGCTGCGGGGGCTGCCGGAGCCGGCGGTGGAGGCCTCGCTCGGGGTGCCGGAGGTGGAGCGGGAGCTGGAGCGGATCGCCGGGGTGCACGGCGCGGGGGCGCGGGCGGAGCGGCGGCGGCTGCTGCACGGGCTGTTCGCGCGCGCGACCGCCGTGGAGCAGGGGTTCCTGCGGGCGGTGCTGGTCGGGGACCTGCGGCAGGGGGCGCTGGACGCGGTGGTCGGGGACGCCGTGGCGCGGGCGGCCGGGGTGCCGGCGGCGGCGGTGCGGCGGGCGTTGATGTTCCGGGGGTCGGCCCGCGCGGTGGCGCAGGCGGCGCTGACCGGTGGGGAGGCGGCGCTGGCGGCCTTCCGGCTGGAGGTGGGGCGGGCGGTGCGGCCGATGCTGGCCGCCTCGGCGCCGGACGTGGCCACCGCGCTGGAGCGCACCGGTCCGGCCGCGGTGGAGTGGAAGCTGGACGGCGTCCGGGTGCAGGTGCACCGGGAGGGCGGGGAGGTCGCGGTGTTCACCCGCGGCCTGGAGGACATCACCGCCCGCGTCCCCGAGGTGGTCGAGGCCGCGCTGGCCCTGCCGGTGCGCTCGGCGGTGCTGGACGGCGAGGCGATCACGCTCGGCCCGGACGGCCGGCCGCGCCCGTTCCAGGAGACCGCCGCTCGCATCGCCTCCCGGCAGGACCCGGCCCGGCTGCGCGCCGGGGCTCCGCTCGACGCCTACTTCTTCGACCTGCTGCACCGGGACGGCGAGGACCTGGTGGACCGCCCCGGCCGGGAGCGCTGGGCGGCACTGGCCGGGGCGGTGCCGGACGTCCTGCGGCCGGCCCGGGTCGAGACCGGGGACCGCGACCGGGCGCTGGCCTTCTTCCGCGAGACGCTGGCGCTCGGCCACGAGGGCGTGCTGGTGAAGGACCCGGCGGCCCCGTACGCGGCCGGGCGACGCGGCGCGGGCTGGATCAAGGTGAAGCCCCGGCACACCCTGGACCTGGTGGTGCTGGCCGCCGAGTGGGGCAGCGGACGGCGCCAGGGCTTCCTCAGCAACCTGCACCTGGGCGCCCGGGCGGCGGGCGAGCCGGGGCTGGGCCCGTGGGTGATGCTCGGCAAGACCTTCAAGGGCCTGACCGACGAGACGCTCGCCTGGCAGACCGCCGAGCTGCTGGCCCGGGAGACCGGGCGGGACGCCTGGACGGTGCTGGTCCGGCCGGAACTGGTCGTCGAGATCGCCTTCGACGGGGTGCAGCGCAGCCCCCGCTATCCGGCCGGCCTCGCCCTGCGGTTCGCCCGGGTGGTGCGCTACCGGCCGGACAAGGCCGCCGCCGAGGCCGACACCGTCGCGACCGTACGGGAGATCGCCGCCGCCGAGGGACTGTGAACTCCCGGGGCCGCCGGCCGGAGCCCGGGCTGTGGCGCCAACTCTTGTCAGGGGAACGTCAGTTCAAACCTTCCCCGCCGCCCGGCGGATCCGGCGGGAACCTAATCGGCCATTCTCGACGATCCCGCCGCCGCACCCGCCGTGGACGGATCAACGGCGGTTAGGTTGGCAATGACAACGAGAGGCGGCCGCCGGGCAGCCGGCGGCGCACTGGCGAGAGGTGCCCGACCATGCGGGTGAGTGTCGACCGGGACCGCTGCTGCAGCTCCGGAATGTGCGTCCTGAACGTTCCCGAGGTCTTCGACCAGGACGAAGACGACAGTCTGGTGAGGCTGCGTCAGACCTCCTTCCGGCCCGACCAGTTCGATGACATCAGACTGGCCTCCCAGCTCTGCCCGGGCGGCGCGATCACCGTGGTCGAGGACGAGCCGGCGCAGGCCTAGGCAATCCTCGGCCAGGTGCGGGCAATGACCGCAAGCCGCAATGTGACTGACGCATTCTCAGCAGACAATCCCCCCACCGGAGAACCATCGCGACACAAGGAGACCCCGCCTTGACGAGCTCGTCCACCGCCCCCGCCATCGCCCTCCCGGCCCGGCACTCGGCCGGCTGCCCGTTCGGCCCGCCGCCCGCGTACGTCGAGGCCGCCGCCACCGCCCGGCTGACCCAGGCCACCATGCCCGGGGGCGAGCCCTGCTGGCTCGCCACCGGCTACACCGAGGTCCGCGCCATCCTGTCCGACCGCCGGTTCAGCTCGGACATCCGCCACCCGTCCTTCCCGCTGCTGGTCGCCGGCAGCCGGGAGCGGATCACCGAGCACCCGACCTTCCTGAACCTCGACGACCCCGAGCACGCCCGGCTGCGCCGCATGGTCACCGGGGACTTCCTGGTCAAGCGGATCCAGGCGATGCGCCCGGACATCCAGCGGATCACGGACGAGGCGCTGGACGCGATGACCGGCGGCCGCACCGAGGCCGACCTGGTCGCCGACTTCGCGCTGCCGATCCCCTCGCTGGTGATCTGCCTGCTGCTCGGCGTCCCGTACGAGGACCACGAGTTCTTCCAGCGCGTCAGCCGGGCGCTGCTCACCCAGAGCTCCTCGCCGCAGCAGCTCCTGGACGCCCGGGACGAGATGCTGGAGTACCTGACGGAGCTGACGGCCCGCAAGCGGGCGGAGCCGCAGGACGACATCCTCAGCCGGCTCGCCGTCCGGGACGACCTCACCACGCGCCAGATCGCCAGCACCGGCTTCCTGCTGCTGGTCGGCGGGCACGAGACGACCGCGAACATGATCTCGCTCTCCACCGCCCTGCTGCTGGAGCAGCCGGAGCAGATCGGCAGGCTGGCCGACCCGGCCACACTGCCCGGAGCGGTGGAGGAGCTGCTGCGCCACCTCACGATCATCCACACCGGGGTGGCCCGGGTGGCGTTGGAGGATGTGGAGCTGGGCGGCACGACGATCAGGGCCGGTGAGGGCGTGATGGCGATGCTCTCCACCGCCAACCGGGACGAGGAACTGTTCGGCAGCACCGACCGGCGGCCGGTGGAGGAGCTGGACCTGGACCGGGACGCCCGGCGCCACCTGGCCTTCGGCTTCGGCGTGCACCAGTGCCTCGGCCAGCCGCTGGCCCGCGCCGAGCTGCAGATCGCGCTGGCCACGCTGTTCCGGCGGCTGCCCGGGCTGCGGCTGACCGTCCCGCGCGAGGAGCTGTCGTTCCGCACCGACTCGTTCATCTACGGCATGCACTCGCTGCCCATCGCGTGGTGACGGCGCGGTGACGCCCCGCTGACGGCCGGGCGAGGTCCGCGGGGTTCCGCAGACGTCCGCGGGGGCCGGCCGGGCACCCGGCTGGCCCCGGCGCCGGGGCGGAGGCAGGCTGGAAGGGCGAAGAGACACCACCGGCCCCACCGCGCCCGCGACCCCGCGCGCCAGGACCGGCCGAGGAGACGGAGCCCGCGATGACCGACATGAGCGACCGGTCCAAGGTGAGCACCGAGGAGGACGAGGACGTCCGCGCGGCGGACCCCGAGGAGGGCATCCCCTCGATGCAGAACCTGCACGCGCAGGACACCTCCCAGGCGGAGGGCGCCCCCATGCTGGACGAACCCGGCCAGCCCGGCTGACCGTCCGCCGTACCGACTCGACCGCCCGGTGGGACCGGGCGGTCGCCGCGACCGCAGGTGTCGCTGCTCCGGCGGCGAGCCACCCGCGGGGGAGGATAGGCGCATGACCGAACACGACCAAGGCAACCGCCAGGCCCGACCGCCCGCGGACCCGCGCACGTCGTGGGCGACCTGGACCACTCAATCGATCATCAGCGGCCCCGGTGGAGTGACCACCGCCGAGGTCGGTCCGATATCCGGCGACCTCACCGTGCACACCACCTGGGTGGACGGCGAGGCGAGGCTGACCGTCCAGTACACCGGCGCGCTGGACTGGTACACCGTCGCCGGGAGCCCGGTGCCGGCGGCCGACGAGACCACCGCGCGGGCGATCCACCAGGCGATGGTGAACGGCGTCAAGGCCGGCCGGGGCGCGGGCGCGCCGGCTCCGCCGAAGGCCTAGGAACCTCCGGGAGGGAGCAGCGGCGCACGGTGCCGCTGCTCCCCCGCCCTACGGGGCCGTCCCGTCCGTCTCCACCGTCCCGTCGCCGTCGCGCGCCACCGTCCCGCCGCGGGCCACCGTCTCGCCCTTCAGGGCGGGCGCGGCCACGGTCCAGTAGGTACGGTCCGCCGGGCGGCGCCCGCGCAGGTCCTTGCGCACCTCGTCGGCCAGCCGGCGGGTGTCGCGGCGGTTCATCGTGGCGCCGATGCCGGCGCCGACCAGCAGCGGGATCACCGCCGGCAGGTGCCGCAGCGAGCTGCGGGTCAGCCGGCGGCGGACCTTCTGGCGCACCTCCGAGCTGATCGCCAGCGCGGCGAAGCCCGCGGGCCGCACCAGCAGGCTCGCGTCGATCCCGCGGCGGTTGGCCCAGGCGCCGAGGTAGGCGCCGGCCCGCTGGGCGGCGGTGCCCCGCGCCGGGGTGCCGTAGACCTCGTGCAGCTCGGCGATCAGCTTGATCTCCACGGCCGCCACCGCGAGCGTCTCGGCCGCGATCTCCACCGGCATCGCGGGCGGCACCGGCAGCATCGCCGCCGCGCCGACGCCCGCGCCGAGCGTGCCGGAGGCCCGGACGGCGCCGGTGACCAGCAGGTCGGCCAGCTGCTCCGGGAAGGCCGCCTCCGGGTGCTGCGCCCGCAGGGTGGCGAGGTCGCGCACCGGGATCCGCGGCGCGGTGTGCACCAGCTGTTCGGTCAGCGCCCTGCCCCCGTACGCGGCGCCCCTGGCCGCTCCCCGGGCGGCGGCCCGGCTGCCGCGACCGAGCAGCCGGACGGTCTGCAGCACCAGCGCGCGGCCGCGGCCGCGCTGCTTCGCCGTGTACTCGGCGACCGGGAGCTCACCGACGGGTCGCTCGGACTCCTCGACCAGTTCGGCGAGTTGCTCGGTCAGTTCGGTCTCGGCCCGGTCGGGCCCGGCGGGCGGCCGGGGGCGGCCCGGTCTGGGGAAGCGGACCGGTCTGCGGAAGACTGCCATGGGAATCCGGTACCCCTTTCGCGGCGGCGGCCTGGCCAGGGCCAGGCCAGGCCGGGCCAGGCCGGCTACTCGACGATCTCCACCCCGTTCCAGAAGGCCACCCGGTCGCGCACGTGCTCGGCCTCGGGCTTCGGATCGGCGTAGAACCAGGCGGCGTCCGGGTTGGTCCGCCCGTCCACCTCCAGGGTGTAGTAGCCGGCGGTGCCCTTCCAGCCGCACACCGTGGTGGTGTCCGAGGGGCGCAGGTACTCGGTGCGCACCGCCCCGGCCGGGAAGTAGTGGTTGCCCTCGACGACGACGGTGTCGTCACTCTCGGCGATGACGACGCCCTGCCAACTCGCTGTGGTCATACCGCGATTGTGCCCGACGGGCGGGCGTCGCGCCGCGGCTTCCCGGCACCCGCCCGGGTCGGCCGCGGCGGTCAGGACAGCGGGTGGGCGTGCACCGGCACGTGCGGGCTCTGGTGGCCGCCGCTGGCGAGCATCCGGACCTCGCCCGCGTCGCTGATCTCGGCCCGGACGATCCCGCTCTCGTCCTCGTACACCGGGTGGCCGCCCGGGCCGGTCGCGTCGGTGCGGGCGACCACCACGACGTCCTGCGGGGCCTGGGTCCCCGGGGTGCCGGGGAAGGTGAGTGCGTAGCGCTCGGCGGGGTTCATCACGGCTGCTCCTGCCTACCCGGCGGCCTCGGCCGGCACGGCGGCCCGGGTGTGCGAGCCGCGGACCTCCAGTTCCGCGAGGAGCCGGGCGGTGGCCTCGGCGACCGCCTCCACGGCCCGCTCGAAGGCCTCCCGGTTGCGCGCCGCGGGGGCGCGGAACCCGGACACCTTGCGGACGTACTGGAGCGCCGCCGCGTGGAAGTCCTCCTCGTCGGCGTCGGGCGTGACGGGGGGTCGCAGGGTCTTGATGTTGCGGCACATGCTCCCAGTCTCGCGCGCGGGGGCCGCGGCGGCGACCCCCTTTCGTCACACGCACCTCACGGCGCCGTCATCCGGCCGGATTAGGATGCCGGACGAACGAATTCATCCCACCTTCGCCCCTTTCTCGTCCCGCCGCGCGCTCTCCCGGTCCGTCGGCATCACCCCGGAGTCACCCCCTTGCCTCTCGCGCTGCTCGCGCTGGCCGTCACCGCGTTCGCCATCGGAACCACCGAATTCGCCGCCATGGGGCTGCTCCCCCAGGTCGCCGACAGCCTCCACGTCTCCATCCCGCAGGCGGGCTGGCTGATCTCGGCATACGCGCTGGGGGTGGTGGTCGGCGCGCCGCTGCTGACCGCACTCGCCGCCGGGCGGCCGCGCAAGGCGGTGCTGGTGGCGCTGGCCGGGCTGTTCGCGACCGGCAACCTGCTCTGCGCGGTGGCCCCGGACTTCTGGACGCTGGCCGCCGCCCGGCTGGTCACCGGGCTGCCGCACGGCGCGTTCTTCGGCGCGGGCGCGGTGGCGGCGGCCGAACTGGTCGCGCCGGACCGGCGGGCCCGGGCGGTGGCCGTGATGTTCTCCGGGCTGACCGTCGCCAACATCGTCGGCGTCCCGGCCGCGACCCTGCTCGGCCAGCACCTGGGCTGGCGGGCGACCATGCTGGTGGTCGTGCTGATCGCGGTGGCGGGGACGGTCGCCATCGCCCGGCTGGTGCCCGCGCTGCCCTCTCCCGGGCAGTCCGGGCTCCGGCACGAGCTGCGGGCCTTCCGCAGCGGGCAGCTCTGGCTGGCGCTGGCCACCGTGGTGTTCGGCTGCGGCGGCTTCTTCGCCTGCTACAGCTACATCACGCCGCTGCTCACCGAGGTGTCCGGGTACGCCACCGGCTCGGTGACGCTGGTGCTGGCGCTGTTCGGGGTCGGCATGACGATCGGCAACGTGCTGGGCGGGTTCGCCGCCGACCGGGCGCTGCGCCCGACCGTCTGCGCGGCCTTCGTGCTGCTCTCCGCCACCCTGGCGCTGTTCGCGGTGACCGCGCACGCCCGCTGGTCGGCGGCCGTCACGGTGGTGCTGATCGGCCTGTTCGGCTTCGCGATCGTGCCGGCCGTGCAGACCCTGGTGCTGCAGAAGGCGCGCAGCGCGCCGACCCTGGCCTCGGCGACGGTGCAGGGCGCCTTCAACCTGGCCAACGCCCAGGGCGCGTACTTCGGCGGGCTCGCCCTGGACGCCGGGCTCGGCTGGACCGCGCCGACGCTGGTCGGCGCGGTCCTGGCCGCCTCGGGAACCGTGGTCGCGGTGCTCGCCTGGGCGGTCGACCGGCGCCGGCCCGCGCCCGTTCCGACGGAACCGGCGGCGGCCGCGATGACCACGGCCTAGATCTCCCGGTGGGCCTCGGCGAGGAGCCGGTAGCCGGCGCCGTTGTCCCTGATGCCCGACTTCTCGTCCTCGGTCAGCTCGCGGCGGACCTTGGCCGGGACGCCGGCGACCAGCGAGCCGGGCGGGACGACCATGCCCTGCGGCACCACCGCGCCGGCCGCGACCAGTGAGCCGGTGCCGATCCGGGCGCCGTTGAGCACGGTGGCGCTCATGCCCACCAGTACGTCGTCCTCGACCGTGCAGCCGTGCAGCACGGCGTTGTGGCCGACCGAGATCCGCTCGCCGACCACCAGCGGGAAGCCGGGGTCGGCGTGCAGGACGCAGTTGTCCTGGATGTTGCTGCCCGCGCCGACGGTGATCGACTCGGCGTCGCCGCGCAGCACCGCGCCGTACCAGACGCTCGCGCCGGCGGCGACGGTCACGTCCCCGATCACGACGGCGTTCGGGGCCACGAAGGCGCCCGGGTCGACGGCGGGCTCCCTGCCCCCGACTGCGGCGATCAGCGGCTCTGCCATGGCGCGTCCTCCTGGTGACGGTGTGGGCCGTTGGGTCGCCGGTCAGCGTAGGGGGTCGGTCACGGCGCCATGCGGGCGAGGTCGGGTACGGCGGCGGTGGGCTGGGCTCCGCAGAGAGCGGTCGTGGTCACCCTGTGCCAGGCCGCGCCGGCGGCGGCCGGGTCCGGGATGTCGTAGACGGTGGTGTTCGCGGCGAACGCGCGCCGCCCGTCCGGGGAGGCGAGCATCATCGTGCTGTAGCCGGGGATGCCGCCGGCGTGGCCCCAGAAGGAGCCGCAGGGGGTGTCCAGGCGCTGGAGGCCGAGGCCGTACGTCCGGCCCTCCCCGTGGGCGGTGGTCTCCTTCATCGCGGCGAGTTCGGCCGGGCGCAGCAGGCGGCCGCCGAGCAGGGCGTCGAGGAAGGCGGTCAGGTCGGCGGTGGTGGAGATGCCACCGCCGGCGGAGCCGGCCATGGAGGGGTTGAGCACGGTGACGTCGACCGGGCCGGTGGCCGCCTTGAGGTAGCCGTGGGCGTGCGGGCCCGGGATGAACGGGAGGTCGCCGGGCATCCAGGTGTCGACGAGGCCGAGCGGGCGGATGATCCGGCGGGTGACCTCGTCGTTCCAGCTGTGGCCGGTGAGCTTCTCGATGATCATCCCGACCAGGATGTAGTCGGTGTTGGAGTACTGCCAGTCCTGGCCGGGGGCGAAGGCCGGCGGGTACCGGTTGGCGAGGTCCACCAGGTCCCGCAGCCGGTAGGAGGCGTAGCGGCGGTCGCGCAGCCAGTCCGGGTCGTCGAACCGGAAGGCCGGGTCCTGGGTGTAGTCGGCCACGCCGCTGGTGTGGTCGAGCAGTTGCCGCACGGTGATCGCGGTGCTGTTCGGGACGACGCCGGGCAGCAGGCACTCCAGGCGGTCGTCGAGGTCCAGCCGGTGCTCGCCGACGAGTTGGAGCAGGGTGGTGGCGACGAAGGTCTTGGTGGCGCTGCCGATCCGGAACGCGCCCTCGGGGTCGGCGGGCTCGCGGGTGGCGAGTTCGGCGACGCCGGTGGCGTTCCGCCAGACCAGCCGGCCCCGTTCGCGGACGGCGGCGAGGGCGGAGGTCGAGTAGCCGGGGCCGGTCATCCCGGCGAGGGCGGCGTCGGCGGCCGTCCAGTCGCCTCGGCGCTCGGCGGCGGCGCGCGCGGCGTCGGCACCCTCGGTGGGGGTGCCCTCGGCGCCGGGGACGGCGAGGTGCACGGCGCCGTGGCAGCCGGGGGTGGGCAGGAAGTCGACCGGCCCGGCGACGGCGGCCGGGGCGAGGACGGTGAGCAGGCCGACGCCCACGGCGGCGGCGACGGCGGCGCGCAGGGCCTTCCGGCGGCGACCTGGGGCGGGGGCGGTCGGGTCGGCGGTCATGCCGTCCTCCCTGGTCCGGGGTCGGCGGAGTGGTCAACTCCGTTTGTCTGGTGCTCACTTGACACCATGCCGGGCCGATCGGGAGCGGGTCGTCCACCTGGGGAGGGGCTCCTACCCCGAGGAACCCCGGAGCCGGACCCCGACGCGTCTCGGGGTCCGGCTCCGGGTACGGCTTCGGCGGCGCGGGTCAGGCGACCGGCGGTGCGGGTCAGCCCAGCGGCGCCTTGGTACGCAGGACCTCGATGAAGGCGCGCAGCCACGCCGGGTGGTCGGGCCAGGCGCGGGCCGAGACGACCACGCCGTCCACCACCGCCTCGCCGTCCACGAACTCGGCGCCCGACGCCTTCACGTCCGGCGCCAGCGCCGGGTAGGCCGAGGTGCGGCGGCCGTCCAGCGGTTCTGGATCACTTTCCGTGCCAGAGCCACAGAGCGTCACCACAACCGCGATCATGAACGGTCGTGGCTGACGACCTCCTCCAAGACCTCTGGC